>JALTMZ010000078.1:0-8843 GCA_027001105.1 Thermococcus sp. | reverse complement strand
GCCCTAACCCTGATGGAAGAAGCTATAAAAAGTTCGGATCCATATGTGGCTGTCAAAAGAGCTCTGAAAATAAAGGACGATAAGCTTATTGTTATGGGAAAAGAATTTCCAATTAAAGGCAAAATCTACGTTCTGGCATTTGGAAAAGCTGCATGTTCAATGGCAAGAGCTGTTGAAGAGATTCTTAGGGACAAGCTTGAAGAAGGAGTCGCTGTTACAAAGTATGGCTATGCACTTCCACTGAAAAAAATAGAAGTCATTGAAGCAGGACATCCGATACCAGATGAAAACTCAATGAAGGGAGCCTTAGCTGGGGTTGAACTTGCCAAGAACGTGGATAAAGATGATATCCTTTTGGTGCTCATCTCTGGCGGAGGTTCAGCATTATTCTGTTTGCCAGAAGATGGAATAAGCTTAGAAGACAAAATAAAGACAAATGAACTTCTGCTGAAAAGCGGCGCAAAAATCTATGAGATTAATACCGTGAGAAAGCACATCTCAAAGGTCAAGGGCGGAAAATTAGCCAAACTTGTGAAGGGAACGCTGATAAGCTTAATTCTCTCAGATGTTGTTGGAGATCCATTGGAAGCAATAGCATCTGGGCCAACTGTTAAAGACCCAACGACTTTTGAAGATGCTTATAGAATTTTGAAAGTCTATGGTATATGGGATAAGATTCCAGAGAGCGTAAAAAGACACATAGAAAAAGGTCTCAAAGGGGAAGTTGAGGAAACGCTCAAAGAGGATTTGCCGAATGTCCATAACTTCATAATCGGTAGTGTTTCAACTGCTTGTGAGAGTGCAAAGAGGAAGGTGGAAGAGCTTGGTCTGAAAGCGTACATCTTAACGACGACACTTGAGGGGGAAGCAAAAGACGTCGCCTTGGCTTTGGGCTCAATTATAGAAGAGGTCTATAATAGAAACAGACCCTTTGAGAAGCCTGCGGTTTTAATAGCTGGAGGAGAAACGACAGTTACAATTTTGGGAAAAGCAGGCATGGGTGGGCCTAATCAAGAGATTGCCCTAAGCATAAGCCGGAAAATATCTGGATTGAGAGGGACGGCAGTTTTGGCAATGGATACAGATGGAACTGACGGTCCCACAGACGCTGCTGGAGGATTGGTTGATAGCTACACTCTCGATGTTTTGAGAAAAGAGGGGATTGATGTCGAGGAGTATTTAGCAACTCACAGCACTTATGATGCTTTGAAAAAGGCGAAAGCTTTGCTCATTACAGGACCAACAAGAACGAATGTTAATTCGATTTTTATAGCAGTTATTGGAGTTGAATAAACTCCCATCCTTTTTTATGCACCTCAATCCCCTCTGTTGTTACATTTAGCCTTTTAATTTCTTCTTTTAGTTGCTTTACAAATCTCCAAAACTTTTCATCATTAACCATAATTTCATAGCTTTCTGGATAGTTGTCTTTCAAAATCTGCTGGAACTCTTTCCCGCTTGCTCTTAAGTTTAATACCTCAAAGAAAAAGTAGTCTGCAAAGGATTTTGTTTCCCTAACTATTGCTTCAACATCTGTAACCTCTGGAATTATGGGGCTTATAAAGGCGTATGTCTTTATTCCCCCTTCATGAAGAACTTTTAGGGCATTAATTCTTGCCCTCTGGATTGGAGTCAACGGCTCAAAAAGCTTCTTTTCTTTTCCTTCAAAGCTGTTAACTGTCAAACCGACTTCAATGTTCTTAAACCGCCTAAAAATATCAATGTCTCTCGTAACAAGAGGGGACTTTGTAAGAATGCTTAAGTTTACTCGCTTGCTCATATTTTGTAAAACCTTTCGTGTTAGTTTCACTTTTGCTTCAATTGGCTGATACGGGTCAGAAATGCTTGACATTACAACTTCCCCCTCTACATATTTCCTCGTAAGTTCTGGAGCATTGACCTTTACTTCAACCCAGCTTCCCCACTCCCCGTAGGGCTTCCACTTGCAGATAAACTTTGCATAACAGTATTTACAGGCAAATTGACACCCAACATATTGGTTGATAACATAATCAACGCCGGGAATTCTACTTTTTGTGTAGATGTTTTTGGCTTTTGTTTTTATTATCCTCACATGCACCACAAACTTAAATATCCATGGGAGGTTAATACATTTTTGATAAGGATGTTTGGCAGTGAAATTTATTCATCTGGACGCTTTTGGGAGGTAGACCTTGCAAGAGGAATTGGAATCATAATGATGGTTATTTCGAACTTTATCACCGATTTGCAGTATTTTCTCAATTATTCAGAGCATCAGACGTTTTGGAAAGTTTTTGCCTATACAACAGCATCGATATTTGTCTTTATTTCTGGGCTATCATTTTGGATAAGCTATTCGCGAAGCATAAAGAAGAACCCGAGACCGTATAAGAAGTACTTAAGGAGGTTTGCAAAGCTCTTTGGGTTGGGCATTCTTATAACAATTACAACAAGGGTTCTCCTAAGTTCTGGAACGATATATTTTGGAATTCTTCACTTCCTTGGGGTTGCAAGTTTATTGGCAATACCATTTTATCGCTTTAAGGAAAAGAACATCTTTTTTGGAGTATTCTTTTTGTTGGGAAGTTTGATTATATCCAAAATACATGCAAACACGATAGCTTTGCTTCCTCTTGGTATAACTCCATCCGAATTTTTCACACTTGATTATTTCCCGATATTCCCTTGGTTTGGTGTTTATTTGTTCGGCATGGCTATAGGTTCTCTTCTCTATCCAGAGGGCATGAGAAGGTTTAACCTGAACTTTCCAAGAATATTGCCCGTTAGGTTTGTATGTTGGGCTGGTAGGCATACCTTAAAGATTTATATCATCCATCAGCCAATTCTTGTTGGATTGTTGCTGCTAATTTATGGTTCTTTGCCGAATTTAAGCCTGTGAGGTGATTAAATGAAATTAGGGGAGATGTTAAAGGATGTGCTGAAGTTCGTATTTTTGATGATAGATGAAATTGTAGTTGGGATATTCTTGTTTGTAATCTTCCCATCCGTGGGGATTAGAGTTCCTCTATCATTGTCTGTCACTGTTATAACTCTTCTCGTTATAAAAGACATCGCAATAGTGCCATCTTTCGGACAAATTTTAAGGAAAAAGGCAGAAGTAGGCATCGAGGCATTGATAGGAAAAGAAGCAGTTGTTGTTGAGGATTTAACCCCTGAAGGGATTGTGAAAATCGGAAATGAATATTGGAGAGCAGAATGCATAAACGGAAAGGCAAAAGCTGGAGAGAGGGTAAAAGTTGTAAGGACTAAAGGTCTGAAGCTTCTCGTGGAATGCCAAGAGTAGCCAATACTTGGGCGATCTCTTCTGGATTATTGGTTGAAAATGAGACGCTCCATCGTTTTGTGTTCAGTACAATACAGCCCTTTGCAGGCATATTGAAGTGGATGAATCCGGAGCAGCTCATCCATCCGCTGTACACCTCAAAACTTATAATATCTTCAAGCGTTATTGTTTTACGTATTATCAGCCCCAAAGCTCCCCTAATCCTGATTTCTCTATCATCAATTTGGATTCTCATGGAAGAGATATCAATTGTTAATGGAACAACAAGTGCACCAACAGCAAGCGGAATTTCTATCCCTTCACCTGCCTGATAAGTTACCCAAAAACCGATAGAAAGTGAAAGTACAACAGGCAATATTACAAGAACGAGGATCCATCTGCTGGTTATTTTTTCTTCATAGAGCATTTTACCACCCATTAATGAAAAAGTTTTCATAAATTTAAATGTTATTACCGCAATAGTTTTATTCATTCATGCCAACTTAGTTTCAGGTGGTTCTATGGTTAAGAAGATGCCTTTGGATAGGTTAACAGACGATGATATCCGGGAAATTCTCACAAGATATAAGCGGATTGCTCTCGTGGGAGCTTCTCCAAAACCCGAAAGAGCCAGCCATGATGTCATGAAATATCTCTTGGATCATGGGTACGATGTTATCCCGGTAAATCCAAGATACGAGGAAGTGCTTGGTAGGAAATGCTATCCTTCTGTGCTTGATATTCCTGGTGAAGTAGAAATTGTTGACCTGTTTATAAGGCCAGAGTTTACGATGGAGTATGTTGAGCAGGCGATTAAAAAAGGTGCAAAAGTTGTGTGGTTTCAGTTTAACACCTACAACAGAGAAGCATTCAAAAAGGCAAAAGAGGCTGGACTTACTGCAGTTGCCCATAGTGCATAAAACAGGAGCATGAGAGGTTATTTGGAAGTTGATAGCTAAATTTCCTTTTTATCCTTTAAATCTCAGCACGTGGATGTCTCTAACCACCCTATGCCTCTCCTCAAAGTCAGTGTATTTTGCTAAGACTTCAAAACCAAGCTTTTCCAGCCATCTTCTTTCTTTCCTGTATATCTTCCCATCTTTGAGTTTGTATGCTGGAAATACAAATACAACTCTCCCATTTCTTTTAAGCACATCTCTAAAACTGTCGAAAACTTGATAGTAAAAGCGGTCAAGTTGATTTGCCATTTGTATGGCCTCTCCCCTTGTGGGATTATACTTGAGGGGTTTCCCCAGCCAAGGCTCTGTAACTATGGCATCGAACTTAGTTCTAAAGCAGCGCTTAAGCTTTCTAGCATCACACACTTCTAAGTGAGCGGTTTTTTTGACTCTAAATTCTTTCTTCAACCACTTCAGGTTTTCTTTTGTCCCTTTAATTGCCTTGGGATCTGAGTCGCTCCCATATGCATTCAGCCCTTGGAGGAGGAATTCCTGAACTATTGTTCCAATGCCACAGAAGGGATCCAAGAAATTCCCTTGCCTAATCTCTGTCAGATTAACCATTATCCTCGCTAATCTGGGGGGGATTGAAAAAATTGCTCTTTGAACCGGTCTCTCAACATCAAGCTTTTTCAGCTCAAATGGGTCAGTAATTTTTATCGTTTCTCCTACCCAGAGTTTTTCCCCATAGATAAACACAAAATCCTTAGTCTCTGGGAATCCTTTTAGAATTAGTTCAGATGGCATAGCATAGACCTTGGCTGGCTTAAAGAATTTGATGGGACCTTCACTCTTGAAGGTTTTCTTTATCTGGCTTCCAAGCTTTCTCCAAAGCTTCCAGTCCTCTTTCCCGTAGATGCTAACTGTAAAAAGCTTTGAATATGTAAGTTCTTTTACTGCATCTTCCTCATTCCCGATGATCTTTACAAGCTTCAGTGCACCGCCAAGTCTATGAAAAAGACGCTCTACTTTTTTGGAGCTCTCAAAGATTATCCAGTTGTGGGAAGTTTCAACAATCTTAATTTTGAGTCCGAATCTTTTTACAAATGAGTAAAACTCTGCTTCGCTCAGCTTAGGATTCTTTCCAAGGATTAATGCATACATAGTGGGAAGCTAATAGTCATGCTTTAAAAAGATTTGGCAACCGAAAATTAATAAGGATTGACACCCAAACAAAAACAAATTAAATCAGGTGATGCATATATGCTCATTAAAGAAGCACTTGCCTCAGTAGATGCTATCCAAAGCCCCTATATTAGGGCCGTTACTTATGCAAGAATTGGGGCAACACTGGCACTAGCTAAGAATCCTCTGTATGAACAAGCATTTAAAAAGGCTTTTGATGCCGCAGAAGAGATAGACAATCCAATCGAAATCTTAAAAGCTCTTCTGGCTATTGCATTTTATCTTGGGAAAGCAAAAATGAAGTCCTCAAAAAAGATGTTCAGACAGCTTGCTGATGACATCATGATTTTGCCAAAGAAAACCCGTGATAAGCTGTTTAGAGATCTAATATCTTACATGCTCCAGCTTGGTGAGATCGATGAGGCTTTTTATTATTCTGAGTACATATCAAATAAAAAGTTAAAGAATGAGATACTCGTAAACATTCTAAAAGAATACCTAAGTACCCTTGTTGGGGAGAAGATTAGGATCATTTACAGAATTAGAAAAATTGAATTGATTCTCGAGCACATCAGTGAAGAGCCCTACAGATCTTATGCAATTGCAGAGATCATAAAGTCCTATTTAAAAATTGGTGAATATGATAGGGCGATTTTAATGATAAAAGAACTTAAAAGTAGGTACTGGCTCAAACAGACAGTGAAAGAAGTTCTATTTTATTTAAAACACAAGGATCTTGATAAAAAATATGCTGATCGCCTTCTAACTGTGGCAATCGAAATTTCTGATAACCTTGCAATCGACATAAACGAGGATTTAGCTGTGATATTTGCTATAAACGGAGACATAGCTCATTCAGTGGAAGCACTGTCACACGTAAGTGATAAAGAGCAGAAGCTCATTGAAATTATGAAAGTTCTCATGGAAAGAAGACCCGGTACTGTTATACCTTATCTTCAAACACTCGATCCCAAGGACTCTGAAATAGCAAGCAAGGCTGTTCTAAACTATCTTATAGACAACCCCTCTCCCGAATACTCGTCCATCGCAAGATATATTTCGGAAAAAATTGAGTCAGAAGAGGTCATTGTTAAAGCGGTTCAATATTACCTTAAAATTGGACAAGTTGTCGAAGCTGCTCGAATGACAAGCAGGCTAAAAAGCAGGAAACTTCGTTCATTGGCTTTAGGGGACATTGCCCATTATCTTCTGAAGAATAACAAGATTGGAGATGCTCTTGATCTTGTAATGCATGTTGAAGATCCAAAGCTCTCTTCGGTGCTTATATCTGAAATATTGGTGAAAGTAATTGAAGACGAGCTGAAAAAAGAACATAGGGTGTAAAAAGATGTCCATTATTACCAGATTGTCCAGAACTGGTAAACACGAAAAAATTGAATTTGTTTTAAAGCTTGTGGATAGGATTTTAGCAGGGGATGATATCTTCGATGACAGAGTTCTGCTTATGGATACCATCGAAGAAATGTACCGCATACTACGGCAACTGGCATTGAATTCAAAAGATGAAAATCTTTTAACAGCTTTTGAAAAAATGGCAATTCTTAGGTATTCTCTTCAAACAGAGAATGTGTTTGATAGGAAAACCCTCAGCGATATTAAGCCCTTTCTTTTAAATACGCTCAAAGAGCGAAGCAGCACCATATAAGAGCCTGCCATAGCGTAACAACAGCTCGATTAGAATAGATATCTGATCAGCACTTAGAAATGCTGTTGGATCGGATAGATACCGAGCTAAAACCTTATGAACTATTAGATGTAACTACACTTAGCAGGTGAATAGAATGAGAGTTGTGTCTACAGGAATCCCCGAACTGGACTTGGCATTGGGAGGAGGGCTCATTAAAGGGGGCCTTATTGTAATTTCGTATGAAAGTGATTTAAATGGCTCTGCTGGGTGGATATTGGGACTGAAGATTCTAAAGAACAGAATTGATGAGGGGGATTTGGGGATTTTGATCAACCACAGATACCCGCTTTCGAATCTTTTCAACCGCCTTTCTGTAGTTGGTTTGAATGCTGAGGCGATGCTGAAAGAAGGCAGGCTGAAGATACTTGATGTATTTGGATCACTGTATGGTATAAAATATTCGTATGACGGGGTTTATCAATTTGGAAGCTTTGATCCAAGGATGTATATTCCGAAGATGGTTGAGCTCTTTGAAAGGATTTTAACCCCAGAGCAAATTGAAAACTCAATTGCTGCAATATTCACGGCAGGTTCTTTTGCAATGCGTATCGGTGAGGAAAGATACATGAAGGTGATTGAGGAATCTATGGCGTTTAATGAAAAGTTAAAACTTGAAAAGGGCATTGCATTTCCAACGAGAATTTACTTTCTTAACAGGGATGAGATTTCACCAAGGTTCTCAGCATGGCTGTCCAGCATAGCTGACCAGGTAATATCCATAACCTCCCATGAAGTTGAAAACAGGATTGGTGGGAAGCTTAGAATAACCAAATCCCTTCTTCCGAATTTTGAGCTTAAGAGCTTTAGATATTGGGTTGCTAAGGGCAATATAGAGATACTTTAGTTTGTTCAATTTTAATCAAAACACCTATATGAATTGAGCAACCATAAAGAGTAATGGGAGCAGCAATGACAGAGAACAATGATGTCGAGAAGCTTGCAGAAGAACTAAAGACCTTAAGAAAAGCACTGGATGAGCTCATGAAAAGCTTTGAACTTGTCTCCCAATTGGCTCAGAACTATCTCAGACTCATAAATATCTACGCACAGTATGGAGAGCTCAGCATTGATATTGTGATACCCGAGATCAGGCACGATCCTATTGCAAGGGAAATAGTCAAGATAGTATTCGACCTTAAAAAAGCCAATATAAGCCAAATAGCGAGAGAACTCAAAGCGAGACGTGGAAAGGGTTCGAGAAATACCGTCAGGGAGAAAGTGGAGCTTCTTTTGGAGCTCAACGTTTTTGAAGAAGTGGAAGGTGAGAAGGGGAGATGTTACACACTAAGAAAAGAAGTGATCAATAAGTGGTTTGATTTAATCGGAATCCCAATTAGGTTTGACCAGAGATAATAATTATTGAGGTGATAAAGATGGAGTTTGATGAAAAGGAGTTTGAAAAAGAAATGAAGAAAAAAATCCTTGAGGTAATGGAAAGAACTGTAGACAATGACAATGGAATAAAAAAATTAATTGAAGAAACAATACGGGACCTCACACAGCAACTCAAGGAGGCTAAGAGCGAGGAGGATTTGGAGGTCATAGAAGAAAAAATTGAAATAATGAAAGATATGTTGAAAACATATGAAAAGAGCAAAGGCGACGAAGAAGACATACAAGAGCTCAAGGAAGTTATGGGCGTTCTCTCAGAGAGCCTTCCAAAAATAATGGACTCCATATTTGGCCCAATAAAAGAATTAATAAACGAGGCATATGATCCGGACAAGGCAGAAAAATTTGGTAAAAACGTTGCCAATTTTTACAAAGAGCTCGTTGCAGCCGGTAT
>JALTMZ010000077.1 GCA_027001105.1 Thermococcus sp. | reverse complement strand
AAATTTTCCTCAAAATGGTTTTTCAGAATTAGATCGGATAGGTTAAAACCGTAAACCCTCCGGAAAAGAATTGCCGGAGTTGTTGGCCTCGCGTTTATTTCGATTACGTAAGGCTCGTCTGCCAGGACAACATCTACGCCAACGTATCCGTGTAATCCTTTTATGCAGCTGACAGCCTCACTTGCCTGGTTATAAACATCTTCCAGTTCTTTTCTGTCTATTTTAGCTGGAATCTCAGCCCCTCTATACCTGAAATCTTCAATTAGCTGCTCATTAACACTTAATAAGTGTATATCATCTCCAACCATTAAGCTCACGCTTAGGTTCTCTCCTTTCACGAATTCCTGGGCTATGTAGTTTTTGTCAAAATTTTTGAATCTCAGGACATCTTCCTCGGTAACTAGCTCTATCCCCTCCCCACCGCATGAAATCCTGGGTTTCAGCAGAAATGGTGGTTCAAGTGGTTTTTCTGATGTTTCCGGAACGTTAACTTTACCCTTCAGCTTTTTGTAGGTTCTCCACTTGTCAGAGGCAATTGCTATCCCTTCGCTTCCGGATCCAAGGTTTTCACTCCTCTTCTCGGCAAGCTGAGTCAGGTTAAAGAGGAGGTTGTCATCCTCCGGAGCGATTATCAAAAAGCAGTCAGAACTCTCCGAAAGCTCTTCTACTTTTCTTCCCAAGTCTTCAAAGTCTTTAAATTCCGAAGATTTAAGAGATGGGGAAGACAAAGATAAAGTGGAGAGATATTCCGGTTTAACAACCGTATTGACCGTAATCTCTGAGAGTTCTTGAAATCCCTCATGAAGGGTCTTGAACATTCCCAGACCCTCAACAACTATTCCCTCCGGCGCCTCTCCCCCGGCCGTTACGTACTCGAAAAGGAAGACCTCCATGCAGAGTGGGGGAATGTTTTGTTTAATACATTTGTTATTTCGGTCGTTATTTTGGGTTGTCTCTCTCCGTTAGTTTGATGTTTGTTTTTTGACCGTATAATTCGTTTGTGTTTATTGTTTATTTGTATTATTTGTATTGTTTATTTGATCTTTTTCCTATCATTTTCGTATCAGCAAAATTTATCGTTCTATCCGGGTTTTAGCAGAAAAACTCAGATTACAAAAATCGCTACTTTTCAACTTTAGATTCAACTCCGGTTACTTTACTCTTCTGGATTTTCAGGGTTTCGACCTCAGACTCCCCATCGGGATTCGGTTCAACCTTTATCGCAATCTTTTCAGGAACATCCTTCTCTTTTTCATCGATCTCCTCAAAATCTTCCTGGTTTAGCACTATCGCGATGTCGGCTGAATTCTTAAGAGCTGCGGAAAAACCCGGTTCAGCTCCAATAATTATGGTCTCCTTGCCCATTTCCATCGCCTTTTTAAGCACGGCTTTGAAGTCCGCATCCCTTGTTACAAGGGCTAATGCATCGATGGATTCGTTGTAAATAAGCTCCATCGCTTCAACCGCCATCCTCACATCCACATCGCCGGAAGTGATTATCGGTTCAAAGCCCTGGTTCTCAATCGCCTCCACGAGCTTATCTCCGGCATACTGGTTGAGAAAAACCCTCGCCACCTTTATGTCTCCGTACTCCTGAATTATCTCCCTGATCTCGTGCAGGTTAATGTTGAATTCCTTCCTTAGCATGTTCGGTCCGTCGATAAGCAAGCCTACCTTTTTTCGGTCGGTCCTCCGTGAAGAAATGTAGCTCCTTATCTTCTGGAGCTTCCCCAGACTTATGCTTCTCTTAAGTGCCATTTCATCACTACCATCAAAAGTCAATTATTTTTTGCCTGAGAGTTTAAAAAATTTTTTGAAGGGTAGAGGTTGTTGTAGTATCCTAAAATAGTGCAACATTGCACCATGTCATTCCAGTCCCAACTTTTTTCTAACCTTAATCTCATTCTCCACACTAACTTTTCTCCCTTCATACACCTTCATGAGATATTCCTCAACAAGATTAGGAGTTTCACAATCCTTGAGATCTCTCTTTCCTTTATTCCTTTGTCTACAGCCATCTTAACCCTGTTGTAGTCTTGGATGTGGTTGCCAGCTCCATGCTATGGCAAGTTTCTCTTGCTATCAGGGCTTGCTTTCCCTCGAGGCTTTTAGTTACAATCTTTGCCTTGTGAGTTGTTGTAGGCGAGATCGTGGAGAGTTCCTCTGGTGGGAAGAACCTCATATTTCTCCATGCATCCTCTGAATTGCTTTGATACCTCGCTCTGGCTTAAATGCATTAGCAAGCTTATATCCAAAGCTAACAGTCCTCCCTGCTCATATGCCTCCTTTAACATCCTTGCTATTGCATGCATTCTCACTGAGGTGCACCCCTAAAAGTGGACAACTAGTGCCCTTTCCATTTAAGTTGTGTTAATTTTATTAAAAACTTTTTTAAAGTCTTAATATTATTAGATTGTATGTGTATATACGTTCGTGAAATCACAAATGAAGAAGGCAACAAACTCAAGAGAATACTAAGATACAGCAGAGACATAGTTGAGGTAAAAAGAGCTCAGATAGTTCTTGCATAGCAAAGCAATGACAGTTCCTGAGATTTGTAAAGTGTTCGGATACCACAGAAATTACGTATCAAAGGTTATACACAACTTCAACAAAGATGGATTTAAATCTCTGGAATCAAAATATGAAAACTGTGGAAGAAAACCTGTTATAAGTGAAGAAATAAAACAGAAAATTGCTGATATTGCTCTAACAAGACCTAAGGATTTGGGTTTACCATTCACTCAATGGTCTCTTCCAAAGTTGAGAGACTATGTGATTGAGAGAGGAATTGTGGAATCAATAAGCATAGAATGGATAAGGCAAATCCTGAAAGAGAGAGGAATAAAGTATAGGAGAACTAAGACATGGAAGGAATCTAACGATCCTGACTATGAGTTTAAAAAAACAGGGTGATAGAGCTTTACAGAAATCCTTCAAAGGATGGAAGAGTAATATGCTTTGATGAATTCGGACCTCTTGAGGTGAGACCACAGTTGGGAGAGAACTGGGGAATTAAGGCGGATAGAATACCAGCAACCTATACCAGAAAACATGGTGTAAGGAATCTTTTCTCTGCTTTAGATTTAAGAACGAATAAGATTTATGGACACATTAAGCGAAGAAAGACATGGAAAGAAGTTTTACAGTTTTTGAAGTATCTTAGATCTCTTTTTGATGAGAAGCTGTATATAATTCTGGATAATTTCTCCTCTCATAAGAAGAAAGAAGTTCTTGTTTGGTGTGACGAGAATAATGTAGAGCTTATTTTTCTTCCAACGAATGCTTCATGGCTCAACAGGATTGAATGCCATTTCACAGCTTTAAAGAAGTTTGCAATCAGGAATTCTGATTATTCAAGCCATAAAGAGCTTGCAAGTGCAATAAGGAAGTACATCAGGTGGAGGAACAAGAACTATCAGGTTGAGGAGGTGAGAAAAATTGAAAATAAACTCAAGTTTGCTTGAAGGGGCACTAGTTAAGCTATGAAACTAAGGGGGTGTATAATGAGCAAAAAACGAAGAAGATTCACGAGAGAGTTCAAAATCTCAGTTATAAATGAACTGGACGCTGGAAAACCGTTAGGTCAGCTCTCCAGGGAGCATAATCTCCATCCCACCCTGATTTCAAGGTGGAAGAGAGAATACAACAGAGATCCTGAATCTGCATTCAGAGGGAATGGAAAACCTGCAGAGTCCAAAGTCGCTGAATTAGAGAGATTGGTTGGTCAATTGTACGCAGAGAACGCATTTTTAAAAAAAGCCTTGGAGAGACTAAGGAAGGAAAGGAGGTGAGATACACGCTAATTCAAGATGCAGATATACCAGTAACTAAAGCAAAAATACCGGGAGTTAGCGGAGCAACTATTACAAATGGAGGAAGCTGAACGGAAAAAATGAAGACAACATGGAACTCAGAAACCTGATACAGAACATTGCCATAGAATTCCCTTATGGATACAGAAGAATCACAGCAGAGCTAAGAAACAGAGGATACAATTAACCACAAGAAAGTGCTCAGATTGATGAGAGAGGACAACTTATTATGGATAAAGAAGACGTTCAAGCCTGTTACCACCAATTCTAATCACAATTACACAAAGTACCCTAACTTGGTAAGGAATCTTGAAATAAATAGGATTAATCAGGTATGGGCTGCTGATATCACTTACATCCGATTACTCAAGGAATACGTCTATCTGGCAGTAATTCTGGATTTATTCAGCAGGAAGTGTGTTGGATGGGAATTAGGAAGGAACTTAGATGCCCAATTAACTCTAAATGCCCTGAAAAAAGCACTAAGAAATCGTAAACCTGAAATCCATCACTCAGATCAAGGTTGCAATGCTTCCAAGGAATACGTTAGCTGCCTTGAAGAAAACGGAATCAAGATCAGCATGAGCAGGAAGGGAAATCCTTACGATAATGCATTCGTTGAGAGCCTCATCGGGATTGAAGACTGAAGAGGTCTATCTAAATGAGTATGAGACGTTCTCGGATGCATTAAGTAATATTAGGGAGTTCATAGAGGAGGTTTACAACAGAAAGAGGTTGCACTCGTCTCTGGGATATAAGTCACCTGAGGACTTTGAAATGGAGGTGAGTTTAAATAATGAAGCTTAACTTATTGTCTCAAAATAGGGGTTCACCTCACATACTGTCCTAACATACAAGTCAAAAACTTTTAAAGCTTATCTCTAAATAAGTGACCTAAGATGTACAAACTCTTAATAATCGGCTTAGATGGAGCAACTTGGGACGTTTTAATGCCTTTAATTAAAGATAAAAAGCTGCCAACATTGGAAAAACTAGTCAAAAATGGGAGCTACGGAGTTCTGGAATCTACAATCCCCCCAGTAACTGGAGGAGCTTGGCTGTCCTTAGTTACTGGGAAAACTCCAGGAAAAACGGGTGTTATAGACTTTTTGAACCGAAAAGATGGTAGTTACAAGCTATATCCAACCTCTTCTACCAACTTTAAAGGACATTCTTTTTGGGACTATTTAAGTAAAGCAAACAAAAAAGTTGGCATTTTCAATTACCCCATGCTGTTCCCACCGTATAAAGTGAATGGTTTCATGATCTCTGGACTAGGTTCCTCCCCAGATGACGATATCTCGTATCCTCTATCTTTGAAAGAGGAACTGGAGCAAGTTTCTGGGAAATACGAAATTTATGTTAATTATCACAACAAAAAATATGATGATCTTGACTTATTTATATTTGAACTAAATAAATTTTTAGATAAATTTGAAAAATGGGTTTATCATATAGTTAAAAACAAAGAGTGGAATGTTCTTTTTTAGTCTTCTCGGCAACAGACTGGATGCAACACATAATCTGGAGACGCATAGATGAAACCCACCCAATGTATGATCCAAAAGTTTCACCAACATATAAGCAAGAATTTATTAAATTTTGGCAAAGAATAGATAAGATCCTTGGAAATATTTTGGATATGGTTCCAAAAGATACGATTGTTTTTCTTGCTTCAGACCATGGATTTGGCCCTAATGATCAAACATTCAACCTAGCAAAATGGCTTACTATGAAAGGGCATATGGTTAGAAGAAAAAATCTAAAGAAAAGAATTAAAAAGATAGTCTATAAAGTAGCAACTTTAGTAGCTAAGACTCCAATAAGAGGGTTATTCTCGACTAAAACAAGAAAAAGCGTTGGGAAGGTACTAAGAACCAGCATTGCAGACGAAATTGATTTTGAAAAAAGCAAAGCTTACTGTTTAGGACACACAATCCCGTTTGGGGCTATTTATATAAATGCAGAGGATGAAAAGGAGAGAGAAGAGATAAAAGAAAAACTGATACACGACTTAAAAAACTTAAGCAATGACATTAGAAGGGATGTAAAAGTTCAGATATACGAACCAAAAAAACTTTATCTTGGAGAAAAAATTGACTTTTTACCTGATATACTCTTCACGATTAACAACTGGAGATGTGTTATAATTGAGGACAGATTTGATAGACCGTTATTTGAGGAAAAGCCCTTTTCAACAAGGCACACGGGCTCCCACAGACTAAATGGCATATTCCTCGCACATCGCC
>JALTMZ010000076.1 GCA_027001105.1 Thermococcus sp. | reverse complement strand
AGAAAAGCTTAACAAAGCCCTTGAAATTTTGAAAAAGCTGGGCTTTATTGAATGTTAAATTTCTCTCTCTTTCAGCTCTTTTTCTAACTCATTTATCTTTTTGACAATGCTCTCTTTCAGCTTTTCAAGGAGTTCTGTTGGGGAAGTTGCTGTATAAACATAGCCAAGCCATCCTTTTTGAATTAATTCTCTCTTTAGGAGCCCTTTTCTATAAAGATTAAGTACGTGCTCTCTTACACTCCTTTCACTTATACCCAGCTCCTTCTGGATTTCTGTAATCCTCATGGGTACTTTCTTCTCGAGAAGCAGCCTATAAATTCTGATTTCAGTTTTTTTAATGCCCAGTGATCTCAATAAGTTTTCAAGCTTTTCATGTATCTCGCTCATTTTCTCACACCTCTGCAAATTTATCTTCATATTTAAACTTCATAAATGTTGCGGTTTTAGATGAAATTTATTCTGCCAATATAGGTTCCTTCCGGTAAATATGCGTCGCCTTCTTTACTATTTTTCAGGAAAGGTATCATTTTAATTCCTTCTCTTACATCAAATCCTTCTATGTAAGGGTTTATTGTGGGGAGAATTAGAAATTTTTCAATCCTCAAAAAACATTTTACTCTTTTTGCCGTGCTACCAAATTTTATGATAACCGCTGGGTGGATATGGCCAAGAAAGGCTTTTTCAAATTTTGCCTTGGGAGGGAGAGTTTGATGACCATGAAGGAAAAGCATCTCGTCGATTGTATAATAACCAACCACTTTTACATTTTCAAAGTTTTTTAAAACCTCTTCAATTTTTCCGTCGTGATTCCCCTTTGTTATTATTACCTCAAAGTCCCTAAGCTCGGAAAAGAACCCTAAGAGGAGCCTTTTTGTAAATGTGTTAATTCCAAGGGGTTCTTTGATATCCCCTAAAATTATCACAAAATCTGGATTTTTGAGCTTTACAAACTCAGCAAGCTTCCTTTCAAATTTTGTTCTTATTCTTAATCCCCTTGAAAGCTCAAAAGCTATGTGGGGGTCAGCAAATACTAAGGCTTTTCCTTTTGATGTTTCAAGTTCAATAGAAAGATTCTCAAAGGTTTTTTCAACATCCAAGTTGGAGAACCTCCAGATAATGAAAGAGATAGAAAAGAACTGAAGATATCAGATTAATCCTCTTTCCTTCTTCCTTTGCCTCTTGAGTCTTCTAATCCTCTTCTTGATCCACTTCCATCTCATCCTGCCCTTCTTTTTCCACTTCCTTGGTCTCCTCTTCATGATGATCCCTCCTATGATCGCTCCGCTCTAAGCTCTCTCAAGTATATTTTTAAGCTTTTCTCCTAAAAGCAATGAACCTATAACAATGCCCAAAAGAAGCGAGATTATCGCTATTAAGCTTGCTTTACCGATTGGAAGCACTTCCTTTTCAACTATTTTTTCTACAGGTGTATAGACGATTTTTGTTTCATTTGGGCACTGAATTGCAGGCTGATTAGGTGTTGTGATATTCTGAGTTGTGTTTTCACAGTTTATGTATTTTTCAACAACTTTTTCGACTATTTGAACTTTCTTAAATTGGTAAACTGGGATTTTGGCAGTATCGAGGACTTGTTTCTCTGGAAATGAGCTTTCAAGCTTCAATGTTAGGTTTCCAGTCTTTACTGGAACTATTTCTACTGAGAAAGTTCCTTCTGAAGGACTTTCTGCTGTCATTATCGGGGATGACAAATAGGTTACCCCGTTTCCCTCTATTGTCAAAACAAAAGAGCTTGGATAGCTCGTATAAACAGTATAGGTTATCGTGGCGTTAAATGGAATGCCTAATGTTGCGTTGTCTGGAAGATTGAGTTTTGCGGAAAATGTAATCTCCGGATCCAAGACTTCAAATTTGTGCTTAATGATTCTACGGTATGTTTTTCCATTGTAATCATATAAAATCTCGATTATGAGACTTTGGTTTTCTTTCTCAATTGTGATCGCGGAGTTGTCTATGATGGTTGCATTCGGTAAAAATGAGGGGGTTAAGGTTCTTGATTTTATATCATCAGTGAATATAAGCACCTCAAGGTTTTCAGCTGGGGCGTCTCCGATGTTTCTTATTGTCAAATTGAGGGGTACATTCTCCCCGAGGTGAACTTTTTCTGGAAGATTAACTTCAATATCCAATATAGGAATCCTAATGCCCTCTTCCTCCCCTTTTAAAGCTTTTTCATCAGCGAATATAACGAAGTATGCGAGATTATTCTTGACGCCTGCAAATCCATACTTGAACTTTATTGCCAATGGGTAATATACTAAATAGGGGTTATCTGTGCTTAGAACTTTTTTCTCAACCATATCCCCAGCTCTGTAGAGGGTTACTTCAACGTGATTTTCGTCAATGAACTTAGAGACCTCAAGCTCATATAGCTTTGATAATCTCACCTTCTCATGCTCAGCAATGAATCCTTCAAAATATGGCATTTCTTTTACTGTTAAATATGTGGCATTTATCAAATCCAAACGAACTAATGCGCGATTTTCATCAAATTCAAGCAAAGTTAACAACGTTACGTCATCTACATATATTTTTTCACCTTTAGAAAGCTCGTATGTTTTGTTCTTGATAACTAAGAGGGCTTTTCCACCGCTGATACCTTTGTATATAATATCTCCGCTTTGGCCTTTGTATATGTATTCTCTGAATAGGTAATCGAGAGGATTCAGCTTTATTTCAAAGTTTTTGTCCTTATAGTATGTTCTCTCTTTAGAGAGGGTTACATTTGCATATCCTAAATCAAGCTCTGCATAACTTTCATTAGCTTTAATAACTTCAATCTGCTTGTTCTTGAGAACTATACTTTCTCCAGCTTTGAAATACGGAACATCGATCTCAAGAAGAACTGCTGGATATATCTCGGACTTGAAGGAATCTTCCAGATAAATTTGGATATTATCTACCATCAGCCCCTCATTAAAGGAAATTGTTCCCATTCTATAAAGCAGACCGTACCTGTATACTTGTATTAGGGCTTTTGCAAAGTCTTTGTCAATATCAACAACCTTTATAGTGTAAGTGTCAATGGTCACGCTTTCTCCAATTCTAAGCCACACAAAAATTTTGCTCTCATTTTGGGCACTCACGGGAAGGGAGGAACAAAGAAGTAACATCAAAATGACAATGACCTTTTTCATTTTTGCCACCAGTTTTATTAGGTTCAATTCTTATTAATTCTTTGCTGGTGATAGGCATGAGGGTCGGGTTCATTCAGATGGAGCCTAAGCTTTTGGATCTAAACGCTAATTTAAGCAAGGCTGAGAAGCTTTTAAAAGAGGCTGCCAAGCAAGAGGCTCAATTGATTGTTCTTCCCGAACTCTTTGATACTGGCTATAACTTCAAGAGCAGGGAGGAAGTGGACAGTATAGCTCAACAGATACCAGATGGGGAGACAACGCAGTTCTTGGTGGAGCAGGCAAGAGAGCATGAGATGTTCATTGTTGCAGGGACTGCGGAAAAAGACGAAAAGGGGAGGCTTTACAATTCGGCTGTGCTTGTAGGACCAATTGGGTGGGGATACATTGGAAAATACCGCAAGATTCATCTGTTCTACAGAGAAAAACTGTTCTTTGAGCCGGGAAATTTGGGATTCCATGTGTTTAACATCGGAGTGGCAAAAGTGGGCATAATGATCTGCTTTGACTGGTTCTTCCCAGAAGCTATGAGAACATTAGCGTTAAAAGGTGCCGACATAGTTGCTCATCCGGCGAATCTTGTGATGCCGTATGCTCCAAGGGCAATGCCAATTAGAAGCTTGGAAAACAGGGTCTTTTCAATTACTGCCAATAGGATCGGGGAAGAGAGAGGGCTTAGGTTCATTGGAATGAGCCAAATCAATTCACCAAAGGCAGAAATTCTGCTCAGAGCGAGTGAAGACAGAGAAGAGGTGGGTGTTGTGGAGATAAACATAGAAGAGGCAAGGAACAAAAAGATAAACGAGTACAATGATATATTCAAGGATAGACAACCTAAGTATTATTTTGTCTGATCCTCTTTATTTGTTCTCTTTATTCGGAAGTTCCAGCGGCAAGTAGGAGTCTAAAAGTTTCAATCAACAGCAGTCCAATGCCACCGAGCAGTGTTGCAGATAGTAAGGCATTAGAATGGAAATTGTAAGCGTTATAAAGAATCAAGTACACATTTGCCCAAGCCAGCATTATCGCAATTATCGTCATCATTTCAGCAAGTATCTTTAATCCCTTTTTACTCATTTTTGGAGCTGTTCTCAGTATCATGGGATCCTTAGCCATGTATGTGAGAGCAATTGGAAGTAGAGATGCCGCCAGAGGAAACAGAAACACTCCAAGGGTTTTCTGTGCAAAGTTATCCGGTTCACCAGCGATGTTAAAGTGGATTGCAACTATGTCGGGGAGTTTATCCCAGCTGAAAACCAAAAATATAAAGCTGAAGGCTAATGCACCGATTTGAATTGCGAGATACGGCTTTACGTTTATCCCTTCAATAGGTTTGGGCTCACCAAAAGCGGGCTCTTTAAGGCTTTCTTTTTCAACAATTTCTCTTGCCATTTTGTATCCATAAGTAGTTATCAATAAAACCCCGGCGATCATTACAATGAAGAAGATTAAGATGTTGTGAACCTTTAGGCTCAGAACAAAGAGCAGAACACCAAAGACCATGAAGGCTTTTCCCCCAAACGTGTTTACCCTTACCCATGCTTCCTTGGATGCAAACGTATAGCCAAAGCGGAAGCCTATTGCCGTGTTTGGCTTATTCCTGAAAATATAGGTCAGCAAACCACTTACAAACATCAAGGAGGCGATAAATATCTCGAACATCATGTTGAAAACTTCAATCCCAGCCATATTCATCACCTGTCAGCTTTTTCATCATTCTGCTGACTGATTCTATCTCTTTCCTAAGCTCTTCAAGAACTTTCTCCCCAAGGGAAGTTATCCTGTAGTATTTTCTTGCCCTCCCTCCAACTTCAGCCCAGAATCCTTCTATAAGCTTGTATCTCTCCAAACTCTTGAGCAGATCATAGAGGGTTCCTTCACTGGGCACTATTTTACCATTACTCAGCTTTTCAAACTCCTTCCTGATTGCGTAGCCGTGCATATCTCCTTTATTTTCAAGAATGGATAGGATGATAAAGGAATAAGTGCCAGCTCTAAGCTCCTTCCTCAGCTTTTTTAGGGCTTTCTCTTTTGGATCACCAAACAACCTTTTCTTCCTCCCCTTCTACTTTCGCTTTTGGAATGCCATACCGCAGTAGTATGAGAGTAACAGCGGTGATTGTGCCGTAGGTCATTATTAAGCTTATCTGGGAGTTCGTGAGTTGATGGTATGATGCAAACGTATCGATAACACCGTGAGCAATACTTAGGATAACTAATGCTTTTCTTCCAAACCCATTCTTATAGGCGTATGCCAATGTAATAGTGGTTCCTCCATGGAAAAGAGTTGCAACATATCTTTCAAATGAGCTAAGCAGTGCTTGTGTTAGCTGAACCGGAGGTAAACCCCCCAGAATAAAGCCTTGAACCACCTGAAGCAACGGCACTAAAATTGCTTCTCCAAGCCCAAATCCAATTCCAACAAAGAGTGCCTCTTTAAGTCCTTTGTTCCTCACAAAGGCATACTTCAGACCCTCTTGGAAGAATCCGGCAATGAATCCAAGCCAGATAGCTGTGATAACTGTAAAGGTAAACCCTTTAGCAATTATATCTGCATTTGATTTAATTCCTAAAGCCAAGAATGGAGCTTGCTGAATTATTGGCTGAATGAAAAGTGTTATCGCAACCAAAAAGAAGCCCAAAATTAATTCTGCTCCTTTGATTTTTTTGAATCCAACAGTGTAGAAGGTTAACAGAGCTAATATTCCACCTAAAGTAGGTAAGCCAAGTGCCAATGGAAGGGGGATTCCCCTCTTCTTCCAGATAACTTTCTGAATCCAGAGTCCGGAAAGTTTGTATTCGCCATCAGCCTGACTAAAAACGAGCCTTAGTGTGGCATCTGCCTTTTCAAACTCAAAACGATAATACGTCAGTGCAAATTTTCCGGGTTTTTCTTCTTCAATGAGTTCAAAGCTTTTAGGACCGCCGTATTT
>JALTMZ010000075.1 GCA_027001105.1 Thermococcus sp. | reverse complement strand
GCTTGGTGAGATAATTCTTAAGAACACCGCGTACTTCAAGAAGAGAATAAGCGAAGTTGCTGAGTTACCTTTTGATGGAATCAACTTCAAAGATGTCCTTGTGCAATTTGAGGTGCCTTATGATGTAATTCACGAGCGCTTATTAGGAAAGAATATTCATGGCGGTTACTATGTCAAGCCACACTTCCCAGAGCTTGGAGAAAGTGCATTATTTGCAGTGACTGAGACAACAAGAAAAGAATGGATTGAGAAGCTTATAGTTGCGTTGAAAGAGATAATAGCCGAGGCCGAGCTGTGAGGTGATGAGAATGTACAGACAAGCTAAATGGGATGAACCCTTGATATTTGAGCTCTCAAAGCCTGGAAGAGTTGGATTCTCACTTCCAGAACCAATTGAGGACATTGAAATTGATATCCCCGAAAAGCTCAAGAGAAAGAAGCTTGAGCTCCCCGAGCTGAGTGAGCCTGAGGTTGTTAGACACTACACAAGATTAAGCGAGATGAACTATGGGGTTGACAGCGGAATGTATCCTCTTGGCTCTTGTACTATGAAATACAACCCGAAGATAAATGAGGAAATTGCTGGACATCCAAAGGTTGCATTTATACACCCATATCAAGATGAAAGAACAGTCCAAGGAGCTTTGCAAATAATGTGGGAGCTTGAACAGTGGCTTAAGGAAATCACAGGCATGGACAGGTTTACTTTACAGCCAGCAGCTGGAGCCAACGGTGAATTTACCGGAGTCATGATCATCAGAGCTTATCACCTCGACCGCGGTGAGACTCAGAGGAATGAGATGATTGTTCCAGACTCAGCTCACGGAACAAATCCGGCATCAGCAGCAATGGCTGGCTTCAAGGTCATTGAAATCCCATCAAATGAGCAGGGAATGGTTGATTTAGAGGCTTTAGAGAATGCTGTAGGTGAAAGAACAGCTGGATTGATGCTCACAAACCCAAACACTCTCGGTATTTTCGAGGAAGATATCTTGGAGATCGCAAAGATTGTCCATAAAGCTGGAGGATTGCTTTACTATGACGGAGCAAACTTAAACGGTATTCTTGGAAAAGTCAGACCTGGAGACATGGGTTTTGATGTTATTCACGTCAATTTGCACAAGACATTTTCAACCCCTCATGGCGGTGGAGGGCCGGGAGCTGGACCCGTTGGTGTCAAAGACTTCCTGAAGGACTACCTCCCGGTACCAGTTGTTGAATACGACGAGGAGAACAACCGCTATTATCTAAACTACGACTTGCCGAAGAGCATTGGAAAAGTGAAGGAGTTTTACGGGAACTTTGCTGTTTTGGTTAGGGCATTAACTTACCTCAAGATAATGGGCAGGAACGGGCTTAAAGCTGTAAGTGAGATAGCTGTTCTCAATGCCAACTATCTAACGCAGAAGCTCAAGGGAACAAGGGGTTACGAGCTGCCTCATAAGGAGCTTAGAAAGCACGAAGTAGTCTTCAGTGCAGAGCCTATGAAGAAAGAGACTGGAGTTAAGGCTTTGGATGTCGCAAAGAGATTGCTTGACCACGGACTGCATGCGCCGACAATTTACTTCCCACTAATTGTTCATGAGGCTTTAATGATTGAGCCAACCGAAACGGTGACCAAGGAAGATATTGACTACTACGTTGAAGTTCTCAAGAAGATAAGCGAAGAGGCTTACACTAACCCAGAGATTGTTAAGAGCGCTCCGCACAACACTGCCGTTAGAAGGGTTGATGACGTCTTGGCAGCAAAGAGGCCTGTCATTACTTGGAGGATGTACAAACAGCTCAAAGACAAGGGAGAGATCGATATCTGATGTTCTCCTCTTTTGCTTATTTTATCTTCTTAGGTTTAAACAGTCCCCATTAATAATGCGAGTTTGCTTTTGAAAACAGTCAACAGCTTATGGTCAAACTTTTCATCAGCTGGCTTCTAAAGCAGAGAGTGACTAAAGAGTAAACTCTCATCTAAATTATTGAAGAGAAAAACCTCCATACTTGAAAAGCGAACAATTTTAAAAGCGACATATGAATCTTGGTCAGATTTTTTCCAGAAAAGCTTGCTGGTGGGCCCGCGGGGATTCGAACCCCGGACCACGCGGTTATGAGCCGCGCGCTCTGACCAGGCTGAGCTACGGGCCCACAAGAGTATTGGCGCCGCCGCCCCGACTCGAACGGGGGACCACGCGGTTAACAGCCGCGCGCTCTACCAACTAAGCTACGGCGGCACAGCCCAATGATAGAGATACGAGGATGATTTATAAAGATTACGGTCTTCTAATTTAGCGAAAACTTTATATATCTACCGGAACTTTTCTTCATTCGGTGCCCCGGTGGCTCAGCCTGGGAGAGCGGCGGACTTGTAATCCGCAGGTCCCGGGTTCAAATCCCGGCCGGGGCTCCAGTCTTTTGGCTTGGGGCCGTGGGGTAGCTTGGTCTATCCTGCCGGCTTTGGGAGCCGGCGACCCGAGTTCAAATCTCGGCGGCCCCACCAGTTTTAATGCCCCGGTGGCTCAGCCTGGTGGAGCGGCCGCTTGGTAAGCGGCAGGTCGCGGGTTCAAACCCCGCCCGGGGCTCCATTCTGCGGTTTTAATGAGCCGGATTGTATTTGGGCTTGTATAATGCCCATCTATGTTCATCAATGTGGGTTTTCGGCTATAAAAACCCTTCTTAAACTTTACGCAAGGAATATAAACCCTATCTCCGATTTATCTCACGAAAAGCTTATATACCCAAAGCGAAAGCTGGAGGTAGTGAGAGATTATACTTTCTAAAAATTCTAAGGGGGCAATTCTCGGTGGCGGCGAAAAAGGAGTTTAATATATTTGATCATGAATTAGTTCCTGAACACAGAGTATTAAGCGAAGAAGAAAAGGAGGAGCTGCTTAAAAAATACAGAATAAAGATTTCCCAGTTACCCCAGATAAAGGCTAAAGATCCGGCTGTTGTGGCATTAGGAGCAAAGCCGGGAGATATAATTGAAATTAAGAGGAAAAGTCCAACTGCAGGTGTTTACTATTACTATAGGATTGTTGTTGAGGATTGAATTTTTGAGGTGAGAGCATGAGAGGTCCAACTGTTGTTGAGGTTACTCCGGATGACCTTTGGAGCGTTATGGAGAGCTACTGGAATGAAAAAGGACTTGTCAGACAGCATCTTGACTCTTATAATGCATTTATAGACCACGGAATGCAAGAGGTCATCAATGAATTCGGCGGCATAAAGCCAGATATCCCAAACTTTGAGGTAAAATTTGGGAAGATTAGACTTGGGGAGCCGGAATTCCAGGAGGCACAGGGCCAAAGAAAGCCACTCTATCCAATGGACGCAAGGATAAGGAACCTTACGTATGCTGCTCCAATATATCTTGAAATGATTCCAGTTGTTAATGGCATTGAGCAGGAACCAGTTGAGGTTAGGATAGGAGAGCTCCCGATAATGCTTAAGTCAAAGGCATGCAGGCTCTACGGGAAGAGCGAAGAGGAATTAATAAAGCTTGGAGAGGATCCGAAAGACCCGGGTGGTTACTTTATTATTAATGGGTCAGAGAGAGTTATTGTATCTATTGAAGACTTGGCTCCAAACAGAACCTTAGTTGAGAAAGATGAAAGACAAGATAAGGTCGTTGCAAAGTGCTTTTCATATAGACATGGCTACAGAGCTCTGATTGCTGTGGAGAGAAGAAAGGATGGCTTGCTTTACGTTTCTATACCCAATGTTCCTGGTGTTGTCAAGTTCGTTTATGTAATGAGAGCCCTTGGTCTTGAGAGTGATAAGGAAATCGTTGATGCAATAAGTGATGATCCAAGGATCCAGCAGGTTCTTTTCGACAACCTCGAAGATGCAAGCGATATCCAGACCCAGGAAGAGGCTTTGGATTACATTGGTAAGAAAGCCCTTCCAGGGCAGCCAAGAGAGTACCGGCTAAGGAGAGCAGAATCAATAATTGACAATAACCTCTTGCCTCACATGGGAGTTAGACCAGAGGACAGAATTAAGAAGGCTTATTATCTCGGCATGATGGCATTGAAGGTTCTGGAGCTTTCACTTGGCTTGAGAGGAGAAGACGACAAAGATCATTATGCCAACAAGAGGCTGAGGCTTGCTGGAGATCTGCTTAGAGACCTGTTCAGAGTTGCATTTGGTCAGCTTGTTAAGGACATGCAGTATCAGCTGACTAAGACCTATCAAAGGAAAGGAGAAAAATATATTTTTGAAAATGTCCAGAGATTTGTGAGAAATTCTGTGAGACCAGATGTTTTAACTGAGAGGATTGAACATGCCTTAGCAACAGGCGCTTGGCCTGGTGGAAGAACTGGTGTCAGCCAGCTTTTGGATAGAACAAACTACATGTCAACTCTCTCACACTTGAGAAGAGTTACTTCACCGCTGAGCAGAGACCAGCCGCACTTCGAGGCAAGAGATCTGCACGGGACTCATTGGGGAAGAATCTGTCCTACTGAAACACCAGAAGGTCCGAACTGTGGTCTTGTTAAGAACTTGGCGTTGATGGCTCAAATCACAACTGCTATTCCAGAGGAAGAGGTTCTCAAGTATCTAAGGAAGCTTGGCATTGTTTCAATTGAGGAGAGGAGACCGAATCCACACGTCTGGAGAGTCTATTTGAACGGTGTCCTTATTGGAACAGTTGAGGATGGCATAGCTTTGGTAAACAGGATTAAAGCCGACAGAAGGGCTGGCAGGATTAGCGATGTCATAAACGTTGCATATTATGATGACGTTAGGGAGGTTTACATTAACAGCGATGACGGTAGAGTTAGGAGACCTCTTATCGTCGTTGAGAACGGTGTTCCAAAGCTTACAAAGGAGCACGTTGAAGGAATAAAGAATGGAACGCTTACATGGAGCGATCTCATTAAAATGGGTGTTATTGAGTATCTCGATGCAGAGGAAGAGGAGAACGCCTATGTTGCAACCTGGCCATGGGAAGTCACAAAAGAACACACTCACCTTGAGCTCATGCCCGCTGCAATCCTTGGTATTCCAGCATCACTCGTTCCTTATCCGGAGCACAATGCAGCTCCAAGAAACACTTATGGAGCAGGTATGGCTAAGCAGAGCTTGGGTTTGGGATGGGCTAACTTCAGAATCAGAGTTGACACCAGAGGACATCTCTTGCACTATCCGCAAATCCCGCTTGTCAACTCAAGGATCATGAAGGCCGTCGGTTTTGAAGAGAGACCTGCTGGTCAGAACTTTGTTGTCGCTGTCCTCAGCTATCAGGGTTACAACATGGAAGACGCTATTGTGATCAATAAGGCATCAATTGAGAGAGGATTAGCGAGATCAACATTCTTCAGAACATACGAGGCTGAAGAGAAGAAGTATCTCGGTGGTCAAACAGATAAGTTTGAGATTCCAGACCCAACTGTTAGGGGATACAGGGGAGAGAAGTACTACAGGCACTTGGATGAGGACGGCATAATCTTCCCAGAGTCAAAGGTCAGTGGTAAAGATGTTCTTGTTGGTAGAACTTCACCACCAAGATTCCTTGAAGAGCAGAGCGGATTGGGTGGAATAATCCTTCAAGAGAGGAGAGAGACAAGCATAGCTGTAAGGCCGAGTGAAAAAGGTGTCGTTGATAAAGTCATAATTACTGAGACTGGAGATGGAACCAAGCTCGTTAAAGTTACCGTTAGAGACCTTAGAATTCCAGAGCTTGGAGACAAATTTGCAAGCAGACATGGACAGAAGGGTGTTATAGGCTTAATCGTTCCACAGGAGGACATGCCATGGACAGAAAGCGGAATAGTGCCAGATTTAATCGTCAACCCACACGGTATTCCATCCCGTATGACAGTCGGACAGCTCATTGAAGCAATTGGTGGAAAGGTTGCATCTCTTAAGGGAAGGAGAATTGATGGAACAGCATTCATTGGAGAGCCAGAAGAGAAGCTTAGAAAAGAGCTCGAGGAGCTTGGATTCAAGCACAGCGGAAGGGAAATCATGTATGATGGAATTACTGGAAGAAGATTAAAGGCAGACATCTTTATAGGTGTCATCTACTACCAGAGGCTCCACCACATGGTCGCCGATAAGATGCACGCTCGTTCAAGAGGTCCAGTGCAGGTCCTTACAAAGCAGCCAACTGAAGGTAGGGCAA
>JALTMZ010000074.1 GCA_027001105.1 Thermococcus sp. | reverse complement strand
AATAGAACATAAACACCAAGGAGCATTAAGACAAAACCAGCTATCATTGAAAGCTCCCTTGATCTTCTAACGATTTTCTGGGATAGACTTTTACTTTCAGCTATACTGCCCACTGTAAAAAGGATTATGAGGAGCGGCAGGACAAATATGAGGTTATAGAGCCCCAAGAGAATCCAGGTCAATGCTCTTCTAATCTTTGAAATCAAAATCGCATATATAAGATAGCTTCCAGCAGAACACGGCAAGAGAGTAAATGAAACCATCACTCCCAAGGCAAATGCCCCAAATAACGTTGCTTCCTGTCTGAAGATAGATTTTCTGACATTTTTCTTTCCTGCAACTCTTGACTTCTCAAAGTATCCGGTAAAGAATGTGTAAAAACCGAAAATTAGAGAGACAACTCCCGCTATCCATGTGGGAATGCTCTTTGTAAACACAACAAGTCCAATCCCAAGAATGTAGTAGGATATGTAAATCGCAACTACAAACGCCATGCCTATTTCATAAATTTTCCTTTTTGAAATTCCCTCTTTGAGTGACAGGGCAATGAGAAACATGGTATAGATGACAAAGGTACACGGATTTATAGAATCCGACACTGCCAGAGAAATAAGGGGGAATATCATCGATTGAAGGTTTATGAGAGAAAGCACCAGAATAGTTAGTCCAAAAGATAAAGAAATTATTAACAGAAGGGTTTTGACTTCATTCTTCACTTGGCTCACCATTCATGAAAATATTTTCAAGCTTCTTAATAGTTTCTATTTGATTTAACGGTATCAAATATGTTTTGTCAGCTATAAAAAGAACTCCTTTCTCCTTTATTGCAGTCTCCACGATTATCGGGACATTTTTGGAAGGTTCTGGGATTTCTCCTTCAACAATAGCCACCAAGCGGTTATCGTAGAATATTCCTATAACAGGAACTCCAGTAACACCGAGCATAGAATACAGCTCAGAAAAAAGATTACTGTTGTGATCATTCCCCTGAAGTTCATAGTAAGTGAGTGAGTTTTTTCCAAAAGCCTCTGGCAATAACTGTTTCATTTTCTTACAATGGGGGCATGTTGCAAGTCCAAACATGTAAAAGTGGAGCTTTGAAACATCAATTTGATTTTGTGACTGAGTTTGTGTATTTGTAGATGAGCTCTGCATAGCTGATGGGGAACTCATAGTATTGTTATTTGAAATACACAGGCTGGCAAACACACTAAGGACAACCACAGCGAAAATTATTCCAGCAACGATCCTTTTCATTAAAATCACCTATGGATGAGTATCGGGGTATGCAAATTTAAGTATTTGGGTATTGCATATAAACGCCCACGAATGCATGTCTTTTTACAAAAACCATTAAATAGCTGGAAAACTTAAGGCTGGTTGGTGATAGAATGAGTGAGGTTGAAAAGGCACTCCAGACATTCCACTCATTAAAAGTCAAACAAGTGATGCCTCCATTAGCTTCAATGCCAATTGTAACGAAGGACTCCCCAGTAATTGACGTCTTAAAATTGCTCAGAACCCGACATCATGTGTGGGTGGTCAATAATAGAGAGGAGATGAAGCTTGAGGGAGTTATTAGATACATCAACATTGTGGATGTTCTCCTGCCTCCTGAGCTTCAGAAAGCAAGACTTGGAAACATCAGTCATCTCTTTAAATCTATCCTTGGAGGGGCAGATCGGGCAGAACATGTAATGGAGCGCAACGTTCTTACAATAAACGAGGATGCAAGTGTCCTTGAAGCATTGACAAAGATGAAAAGATACAAAGTACCTTTACTGGCAATCATTGACGAAAATGGGAAACTTGTAGGAGAAATAAGCCTCAGGATACTGGTCAACGAGTTTATGAGACTGATGCGCATAGGTGGTGCCCAATGGAGCCAGAGTGGATCCTCTTCACAATCGGAGTAGCGCTAATTGTGGGAAAGATCGGCGACAACATAATGGAGCGTTTTGAGCTTCCAGGTGTTTTGGGAGAAATTCTGATGGGTATGATTTTGGGGAATCTTATATATTTTGGAGTTATCAGTCCAGAGTACTTAACTTTACATTCAAATGAAACTTTCGAGTTTTTGGCAAAGCTTGGAATAATCTTCCTGCTCTTCTTGGGAGGACTTGACACTGACATTGAAATGATAAAGAGAACCGGGAAAGTTGCCACAGTTTCTACTCTTATGGGTGTATTTGCTCCATTGATAATGGGCTATTTTGGGCTTAAGTTAATGGGGTATCCCTCCAGAGAGGCATTTGCTGGCGGTGTTCTGCTTACAGCAACGAGCATTGGGATCACAGTTAGGGTCATGATGGATTTAGGTGTCTTGAGAAGCGAAGTGGGTGCAGCCTCCTTGAGTGCAAGTGTTATGGATGATTTTCTGGGTATCGCACTGATAATCTTTGCCGTTGGAACAGGGAGCATTTTGGGATTAATCGGAAAGATGACGGCATTCTTCATAATTACTGGTGTTGTTGCTTGGTACTCCATTGATAAATACATTCGATTTTCTGAATGGCTTCATGTAGAAAAAGGCGTTTTGGCTATGGTTTTAGCTTTAATGTTTCTGTTTTCCGCACTTGCAGAAAAATGGTTTGCTGCTGCAATTGAGGGAGCCTTCATGGCAGGTCTTGTTTTATCAAAGCTCCCAGAAGGGAGAAAAATAGCAGAGGACGTCAAGGCTATTGGGTATGGCTTTCTAATTCCAATATTTTTCGTGTACACTGGGGCAATGCTTGATCTAAAGGTTTTTATGAGTAGAGATGCGCTGGCACTGGCAGCAGTTCTAACAAGTATAGCTGTAATAGGAAAGGTAGTCGGAAGAGGAATCGGAGCAATGATAATGGGCTGGAACTTTAAGAAATCTCTTCAGATGGGAATAGGTTCAATCCCAAGAACTGAAGTTGCTCTCGTTGATCTCATGGTTGCAATTCACGGAGGTGCAATACCCCAAAGCGACGCACAAAAGTTTATAGCTGCAACGCTTATTTTCATCACCGTTTCTGTGCTGATAACTCCTCCACTGCTAAAATGGGCATTTAAAGAGGATGTTGAGAAAATGAAAAAGGAGAAAGCAGAAATTAGGAAAGAGAAAGTTAAAGAGACTAAAAGAAAAATTGCAGAGATCAGGCAGAGCTGAGCTTTTCTTTCACTTTTCTTTCAAATTCCACAAATGAAGGGACCCCAATAAATTCTACCCTGTTGTTTATTAGAATTGTCGGTGTTCCCAAGATGTTATGCTCCATTGCCTTTTTTCTTCCTTCTGGAGTTGCAACGCTCAGCTCTTTTACTATCACTCCAGGATGTCTCCTCGCTATCTCTTTAGCCATTTGAAGTGCTATTGGACAGTAGGGACATGTTGGTGATGTGATGACTTCAATAACAACTCTTGGCCTCTTTGGTTTAACCTCAACCATTCCCATCTTTTTCATGAGCTCAAGCATCTTTTTTCTCCTAATCATTTCAAGCTCGTCCATGCTCTCACCGAAAAGAGCTTAGAAAAAGGGTTTAAAAAGAAATTGTTGAAGAAAATTTCATGATTCCATAAATTCAATCTCCAAATCAACATCAAGTCCTTCAAAAGCTTCTCTTATCTGTTCTTCAAAAACTTCAGCCTCTGGACTGTCCTTGGGAATATTAAGCATTATCTTAACTTTTCTGCCTTCAATCTTACATCCCTTATACTTATCCCCCTTAAGAACGCTTTCCCCAGTAAGCGGATCAATAACCGCTGCAAGAATAAGTTTGACAAATTTCTCATCGATCTGTCTCCTTCCCGTAATAACGTCCCATTTAGCCAAAGCCTGCTTAAGTCCCTCTGCTGCTAAAACTGCACAGTGGTATTTGATCTGCGGCAAACCTCCAAGCTCCTCCACAATATCCTTAAATTTAATTTTCTTAGCTTCTTCAACAGTTTTTCCTATGATCATTTCCGTAAGTACTGAAGCAGTTGCAATATTTGCAGCACAACCATAGCTCCTAAATTTAGCATCAACTATTTTGTCATTCTCAATCTTCAGATAGAGCTTTATCATGTCTCCACATGCTGGACTGCCGGCTTTTGCCGTGACACTTGGATCCTCTATTTCTCCAACATTTTTTGGATGAAGAAAATAGTAAAGAACCTTTCTTGAGTATCCTATCCTCTTTTTCTCGTCCCATTTCTTGCCATCAAATCTTTCCATTTATCTCACCTTTTTTACAACGATTCTCCAAACACCGTTCTTCTCATCAATTTCAAGGATTTCCTGCCCAGTTTCGTCTGCTGCCAGTGCTATCTCTCCCTTGCTCAGCTCATGAGTTCCGACAATTTCAATTATTTCTCCAACTTTAGCTTTTCTCAAAGCCTTTCTGAATTCATTGAGCGGAATTGGACATTCCTTTCCGATGACATTGATCTTTATCATCTCTTCCCACCATAAATGCTGATTTCTCTTAGCTTTTCAACAACATCCTTTATAATTTCGTATGCTTTTACTATCTCATCCTCGGTCGTCCACTTGCTCAAGCTCAGCCTCACTGAACCGTGGGCATCCTCAAATGAACCTCCAATGGCTCTAATTACATGACTCGGCAAAAGTTCTTGCGAATAGCATGCAGAACCAGTTGAGAACACTAACCCTCTTAAATCACAGTGGAGCAAAATGCTCTCTCCTTCAACGTAAGCGAATGAAACGTTTACATTATTGGGAAGCCTTTTCTCTCCCCTTGGACCGTTGAGCTTTGTATCGGGAATGCCTAATAGCAAATCAATTAGCCTATCCCTGAGCTTTGCCATTCTCTTAGCGTCATCGTAGTTTATCAACTCTACAGCCTTTCCAAAGCCAGCTATTGCTGGAACATTGATCATTCCCGGTCTTATTCCTCTTTCTCTCACATCTCCATCAAGAAGAGGTTTGAGCTTAACCCCATCCCTTATATAAAGTGCGGCAATTCCTTTAGGGCCGTGGATTAAGTGGGCAGTAATGCTCATTAAGTCAACATCCAGCTTTTTGACATCAATTTTGACTTTACCAAAAGCATGGTTTGCATCCAAATAGAGGAGAGCGCCTTTATCATGGACTATCTCAGATATTGCTTTAATATCTTGGATAGTCCCAATTTCAAAGTTCCCTAAGTGAGTGGCAAAGAGAATTGCATCTTTCAAATTGCTTTGAAGGTCTTCAAGGTTGATAAAACCCTCCCCATCAACGCTAACTTCATAAGTTTCGAAACCCCACTCTCCCAATCTTTTGACTGTGTTAAGAATTGCTTTTCTCTCAATTTTGCTTGCCAGAACTTTTCCTTTACCTTTAGCCCATGCTATACCTTTTATCGCCAAATTATCTGCTTCAGTTTCATCAGAGACAAAGATAATTTCCTCTGGAGAAGCGTTTATCTCCCTCGCTATTATCTCCCTCGCTTCTTCAACGGCTTCTCTGGATTCTTCGTCAAATATATGCCCAAATTCTCCTCCCGGAGTTCCATATTTTTTCTCAAAATATTCAAGCATTACCTTAACTACCTCTGGATCTGGCTTAGTCGTGTTTGCATTGTCCAAATAAATAACCATCTCTTTCACCCGCTTATCACTAAACAAAGACCACTTTTAAGTATTGCTGGACAGAGCTGTATAGCTACCCAAATAAATCTATGCATATCCTGCATTTTGATGGATCTAATTCGGGATCAATCTTCTCATGAATAGGGCAGAGATAACCTTTTCCAAGCATTTTAAGGGCAATTTCAACGAGTTCTGCATGTATCTGGTATTCTGTAAGCTTTTCTTTTATTATTTTATCTGCAAGTTCTTTCAGGTAATGATCTATATCCTGAAAATTAGAGATGTCAATGAAACTGCCTCTGTTCATTCTTAAATACCTTGAAACAGCCGATTGGGTAATATGTAGAAGTTCAGCGACCTGAGTTTGAGTCAACTTATGATCTCTGTACAGAATCTCAACTAATCTCCTCCTCAGTGAGGGGTATACATACTTTGAGGCAACTTCGAAAGCATTTATCTTCATAGTTGTTTATTATGACACATGACATATATAAGGGTTTCGAAAAGAGGGTAAATTTATCCTTTATGAAAATCAAGACGAAATTTGAGACTTCTGCTAAAACAGGATAGTATTTGGTAGTTTATCAAAGATATTATGACATGTGTCATATCAGAGAACACGTTAG
>JALTMZ010000073.1 GCA_027001105.1 Thermococcus sp. | reverse complement strand
CCTTTGCTCCGAGGAAGTAGATTATTGCAACAATCACTATGCCAACTACAAGCCATATTGTAATGAACAGACCATTGTATCTACCAAAGCCGAGATTAAGCTCGTATATAGTTCCCCCAATGACCTCCTTGCCAAATATCTTGTTGAGCTCTTTAGCGACTAAGCCCGGTGCAATTCCAAAGACAACATTGAGCAAGGCAAGAATTCCCATAGCTATTGCAAGCGGAAGCGGAGCATCCTTCGTGTCATCCAACTCTGTAGGTCTTTGACCAAACCACACCGCATAGGTGAACCTGATGAGGTAAACGAAACCTATTGCACTGCCAAAGAAGATCATGCCACCAAGGATTGGCATGTTCTCGTGAATTACTGCTTCAAAGAGCAGCCACTTGCTTGCAAATCCAACAAGTGGGGGGATTCCAGCTAAGCTGAGGATTGCAACAAATGCCATTGCAAAGGTTATCGGCATCTTTTCAGCTAAACCGCCCATGTCTTTGAACTCTGTCTTACCGGTTCTCAGCACTATTGTTGCTACTATGAGGAAGAAGAGCCCCTTAAAGAGGGCATGGCTTATTGCATGGTAGATTGCAGCTTCAATGCTTAGTGCTGTTCCAACTCCTATACCTACAAGGATGTAGCCTATCTGACTTATGCTTGAATATGCAAAGAGCTTTCTAATGTCTTCCTGCAGAGCAGCTAAAAGACCGCCGACTATTATGGTGAGACCCCCAAGAAAGGCTATTATGTAGCCGAATTTTGGAGCTGCACCAATTCTTCCAAATTGATAAACAAGCCTTGTTCCAAGGAGAATGTATATTACAAGCATTCCATAAACTCCAGCTTTGCTTAAAACACCACTGAACATTGCCGTATAGCTCTGGTTGGTTTCGCTGTATGCATCCGGTGCCCATACATGAAGCGGGAACATTCCAGCCTTGACACCAAATGCTACAAGGAACAGCCCAAAGACCAGCAGCATATCATTTCTGCTGAAGAGGGTATCAGCTCCGAAGGCTCCCCTCATGGCGTCTTGATAAAACGCCTGTTGAATTGTTGCGAAGTCTAAAGCACCAACCTTTGCATAGATAATGCCTATTGCTATGAGCATGGCATAGGCTCCAAAGACGCTGAGCAGGAAGTATTTAAGAGATGCTTTTCTGTTGTACTTGAGCACCATCATGAATGACCCGAATGTCATTATTTCCCAGAAGATGAAAAAGCTCGCCAGATCATCAGCGAGGAATACTCCATAGACACCTGTTAGGCTCATCAAAGCAAACAGCCACTCGTAGCTGTCTCTTGCCGTTGATACCATTCCCAGCACTGCGGCAAGGCCTACAACTCCAGCAATCATTGCAAATATCCAGTTGATTTGATAGAGGAGAAACTCGAACTTGAATCCTGTGAGGATTATTGAATACTGGATGCTCGATTGGGATCCCAAGGTCTGGTATGCCTGGATGAGATATGCCAAAGGAATCGCAGCACCAATTACTCCTATAGCCTCTCTAATACCCTTGATATCAAGCAACCATGCCAGAACTCCAGCCAACAATGGTGCGAAAATTATTATCATGAGCTCGTTGATCATGGGCTCACCCCCTGCAGAAGGGGAACATTTTTGACATATTGAGCCACGTTATAAAGATCAGCTGATGCCTTCTGAACGATTCCCCATACGAAATCTGGATAAACTCCTATGACAACTATTAGAGCAACTAACAGGAGCATTATGATACCCAACGCCAAGTCCTCCTCAATTTTTTCTCCCTTCCCGTCTTCAAACCACATTAAGTGGAGCAATCTAAAGTAATAAACCGCCTCAACCAGACTTGCACCAAGGATTAAGGCAACTATGCCAGTCTTCCCCACTTGAAGTGCTGCGAGTAAGAGCTTGAACTTGCTCCAGAATATGTTGAACAGTGGAATTCCTACAATGCTTATTGCTCCAACTGTGATGGCAAAAGCAGTTAGCGGCATTCTCTTTCCTAATCCCTTGAAGTTCTCCATGTGTGGGCTTCCGAATGTTACTGCAACATAGCCAACAGCCAAGAACATTAATGTTTTGACTATTGCATGGTTGAGCATATGGAACACAGCGGCATCAACGGCTTGAGGTGTTGCAACTCCAAAGCCCACTGCTATGAGACCAACCTGAGCTATACTCGAGTAGGCAAGCATTCTCTTAACGTTTGTTTGCCTCAGTGCAGAAAGTTCACCGATAATGACTGTGAGGGTACCGAGTATTAGGAGCAGATTGAGTATTCCCATAAATGCCTGAGTATCCTTAAAGAGATAGACAATTCTGATCATTGCATATATTCCAGCTTTAACAACGAATGCTGAGAACATCACTGTCACTGGGTGAGGAGATGCCTGATAGGCATCTGGTGCCCAAGCGTTAAGCGGAAACAGTTCGGCTTCAACTGCCAATCCAAAGACAAGTAATGCCAATGCTGCCTGAGCCACTGTGGGATTAATCTTTGAGGCAAGCATTGCAATTTGCGCTAAGTTTAATGTACCTAAGCTTCCATAGAGCAATGCTATACCAACCAAGAAAAAGCTTGAGCCAATACCACCCAGAACTATATACTTCATTGCAGCTTCGCTGGCTTCTCCAGTCTTATTATAACCCGTCAGAGCGTAAGCGCTGATGGCTGTGATTTCCATGAATACGAAGAGGTTGAATATATCCCCTGTTGCTATCATTCCAGTAGCACCAAGCATTAGGAGAAGGAACAGCATCGCATATTTGTCAATTGGGTCAACATTAATCGCTTTAATGCTGAACACTGCCATGAAAAAGCTTACTACTGCGATAATTAGGATAAACAGTGCTGCAAAGTGTCCAATATAGAGGTTTATTCCAACGGGAGGCTTAAATCCACCAGCAATGACTATTATTGGCTTTCCACTTGTGTAAACCTCTTTGAAGACCCAAGCCGCTATCCCTGTCTGGATCAGTGTCACTAAACTCAGGTAATACAAGATGACCTTTTTGCCTGCTCTCTTAATAAGTGGAACGAGGAATGCACTGAAGAGAGGTAAAGCTATGAGGAGTGAAGCGTACTGCATCATCCTCTCAACCCCCTAATCTTTTCGATATCTAAAGTCTTGTACTTCTCATAGAGGTTTATAGCAACGGTTAAAGCCAAAGCCGTGGTTGCGACTCCAATAACAATTGCCGTGAGAACAAGTGCTTGTGGTATTGGATCGACTGTCGTTTGAGGTGTTGCCCCTTCCGTTAGAATAGGTGCAGTTCTACCGCTTACATATCCAACGCTTATTAGGAGCAAGTTCACACCAGTCTCCATTATGCTGAGCCCTACGAGGATTTTAAGCAGATTTCTCTTTGTGAGGATTGCATAAAGCCCAATCAGGATGAGTGAGATTGCTCCAAAGTAATAGGCACTGATCATTGCCCTCCCTCCTTGGGCTCTTTAACCATGTTGTCAACGATTCCAGTAAGCTCGGTTCCTACCTTGAGACCAATCAGCGTGTAGATTATCGGGATGAAGCCAGCACTGAAGAGCCTCCCTATGTTGGCATGACCGAGTTGCCACGTTTGCCATATCCAGTCAAAGAGGAAGTAACCACCAATTATCAAGCCAATAAGGCCAACTGCAACGTATCCCATTCCAGCCAAACCTTCGAGAGGCTCAAAGACGTTGTGCGGAATTTCATACTCCCTGAACGCTAAGTAGAGCATTAAGAACGCCGTTGCAATTGTTGCCCCACCTGGAAATCCTCCTCCCGGTGTTAAGTGACCATGAATGAAGATGTAAGCACCGAAGAGCATTATGAATGGCAACAACAATTTTGAACCAGTTTGGAGAACAACACTGCCTTCGCTCTTTGCTGTTCTCTCCCTCTTCTTCCTCCAGAGCAGAGCAGCAACACCCGTAGCTGCTATGAACAGAACAGTGACCTCACCAAGTGTATCGAGACCTCTGTAATTAACAACGACAGCTGTAACGGCATTTACAGCACCAGTCTGTTCCTTTACATTCTCAAGGTAATACTTTCCAACGAGCATCTTATCAGCACCAAAGGGAACTTGAGCCAAGGCATTTGCAAGCCAGTATCCAGTAATTAGTATAAGGATGATAGCCAGTACCCTCTTCACCATCTAACCCACCACCCTGTTCCTTCTTCCTCGCTCTCATACCTCTCGGTCCTCTTTATTGCGAAGATAAACACAGCAGCGCTCATTGCTGCACCTATAGCGGCTTCAACCATTGCAACATCTGGAGCTTGGAGCAGGAAGAAAGCGATTGACGCGAATAGGCTCACTGCAGCCATTCCAACTACTGCCGCCAATAAATCCCTCCACTCTACTGCGAAGATTGCTGAAACTATCATGAGAATAACAATTAGATACTCAATACATTGGACACAATCAATCATTGCTCCCCCTCCTTTGTCTCATCAGAAACCTCTTTCTCCTTTTTCAGATATTCCCCGTACTTATCAACAACGCTGCCTTCCCATAAGGGAATTCCGCTCTTATATGCCGCTCTGATCAGTGCATGGGCACTTATCGGGTTAGTTAACAGCAAGAACACTGCAATCACAAGGGTCTTTGGGAGCCACGCATAGGAACCAACACGTCCAATTGCCCAAATGCCAACTCCAATGATGACTCCAAGTGAACCAAGTGTAGCACTCTTAGTTGCAGTCTGCATTCTGTTGTAAACATCGGGCATTCTAATAAGACCAAGAGATGACAGGAAGTAGAATACCGTTCCAAAGAGAACTAAAAATTCTCCAACAATTTCCGCGATCATACCCCTCCCTCCAAGTATCTTGCGAATGCTATGACACCTAAAAACGCTAAAACTGCATAGACCAGTGCGACATCAAGGAATATTGCTCTCTTGTAGTAAAGTGCAAACAGAACCATTAGTCCAGTCGTTATTGTGGTCATGATATCAACAGCAATCAGTCTATCAACTGTCGTCGGTCCTCTAAAGAATCTGTACATACTGAGGAGCGTCGCTACTACTATAACCGCAAGATAAACGTTAATTCCTATCATTCGAAGATCACCTTTAAGAATTTTTCAAACGGTTTTGTGATATTCTCAGACGCACCCTCAACAGTGGCATCTTTAACATCGATCCAGTGAATGAAGTAGCGATCACCTTTCACGTCCAAGGTTATCGTACCTGGGGTCAAGGTTATCGAGTTAGCCAGGGTGAGCTTGCCAACGTTGTTCTTTAGAACTGTTTTGCACTCAACAATTCCCGGATTTATGGGTCTCTTTGGATGCAACACTCTGTATGCAACATCCAGATTTGCCATTATCATTGCCCAAAGAAAATACGGCACATATGCTGCAGCATATGCAATCCTTTTGGGATGAAGATTTGCAAGACCCTTCTCCGTGAATACTTCGTAAGTTAATGCCGCCACAATTAGGGAAAACAGTGCACCTATTATCAATTCTTGCGGATCAAGGCTGCTTGTCAGGAAAAGCCAAATCACAAAAAGCACAATCACGGTGTATAGGTAACGGCTTATTCTGCTTGCCTCTTCCATTACCAACCCTCCAGGAGTTTAAACTTGAAAGTTTTTACATCCTTAACTTTTGGTTCAAAATTGATATTTATAAACTTTATCAAACAAACTTTTAGTTTCAAACAGAAAGTTAAAAATAGAGGTAGCAAAAATGTCCTTTGGTGTAATAGAGGAGCCTTCAAAGTGCACAGCATGCCATCAATGCTTAGAGACATTTTTAAGTTGCAGGGACAACATGACAAAGTTACACCGCCCAGCATAACATAAAAAGTTAAGCAGAAAAAGCTTGAAATTAGTATATTGAGATCCTCTTGACTCCTTCAAGTTTTGAAAGCTCGTTAATGAGGTCTCCTGGAATTGGCTTCTCTGTGATTATAGTCAGAGTTGCTTCAGGATAAAGCTCTGGGTCTTCAGCTACTACTTGGATAATGTTTATTCCTCTCTCTGCAATTTTTCCAGCAATCTTTGCTAGAATTCCAATGGCTCTTGGCTCTGGCTCAATTTCAATTACCCCATAACCAACATGCCTGCCAACGAATTTCATGTGAACTGTTGGCTCCAAGTTTGTGTAAATTTCTCTAAGCTCTGGTATCTTGAGGATCATTGCTACAGTTTCCTTAACTACCCTTCTGTCAACATCAAGAGCTTTTGCTATCTTT
>JALTMZ010000072.1 GCA_027001105.1 Thermococcus sp. | reverse complement strand
ATTCAAAGGTTGCTGAGGAAGCAATAAAAGCTGGAGCAGATATCATCAACGACATTTCTGGGTTCAAGGGAGATCCAGAAATGGTTAAAGTCGCAAAAGAATATGATGTTCCAGTGATAATCTGCGCCCATGGAGAAGTTAGGGACTTCATGGAGCCTGTTCACACTGTAATTAACTTTCTCCAAGAAAGTCTCCGGATTGCATACAAAAACGGAATTGAAAAGGAGAACATTGCAATCGATCCGGCAATTGGCTTTCTGAGACCAAATTATCCCCCTTGGTATGAGTGGGATTCAAAGATCATAGCAAATTTAAACATGCTTAAGATGTTTGGGCTTCCGATTTTGGTGGGTGTTTCCAGAAAGTCCTTTATCGGCGCAATAACAGGAAGAAAAGACCCAAGTGAAAGGTTGCCAGGCTCACTGGCAGCAACGGCAATAGCTGTTTGGAATGGGGCGAATATCATAAGAACCCATGATGTTAAAGAAACACTTGATGCAGTTAGGCTTGCATGGTTTATTAGGAGGTTTCGGGCATGAACATTGTTATAATTTGACCTCTTCAATTTCAAATCTTTCTGTTTTTGGATAAATTTTGATGTAGAATGCCGTTCCGTTTTCAACTTCTTCGAATGGGATGTATGAATAATGTTCGAAAGTTGATGAGACCACTGCAAAGACATCGGCACCTTCAAAATATAGCAATCTGCCATAGTAGTAGTTCAAAGTGTCTGAAGCATATACATCAGTCATATATGCAGTTATAAACGTTCGAATTTCCTTTTTATTGTTCATGAGCAGTGTTACTGTGTTCATAAGAGATCTTGCTGTTACTTTAATTTCTTTGAATCTGTTCAGCAGATATTCTTTCTCAATTCCCTCTAAAAAGCGGCAGAGGTAAGCTCCCATTACATAGCTGTCTGAAGCCCCTTTTAATTCTTCGGGATTAAGATCTCCCATCTCTATCAGCTGTTTTTTGTTTAAATCTCCGTTATGCAGCGTCCAGAATATAAAGCCTCTTCTCGTTGAAAAGCCAAAGGGCTGAACGTTAAACAGATTTTTCTCCCCTTGACTCGCGGCTCTTGTATGCGCCATAAATATTACGAAGCCATCCAGTTTTTCCATTGCTTCTTTTACCTTTTTCTTGTCTTCAAAAATTGCACTCTCACTGCGATAGTGCTCGATATAACCATCTTTCAGCAGGAGGTATCCCCAGCCATCTTTGTGCTGACTTCCCTTTTTGCGGGCGAGTTTGTAAGGGTCATGTTCTGAAGATTTAAGCAGAGCCTCAAGAAGAGGTCTTACCCTTTTTCCCTCACCTACAGCGAACAGTATTCTGCACATTAAGACCACCAAAGGTTTTTAGCTTTTCATAGTATAAAAGTTTGGGGATTGAGAATGATACTTAGAAAGTTGAAGAAGGAAGCACTTCGAATCATTGATGAAGACTTCAAAATCATTGATTTCTCATTTGCTCTCCCATACACTTATGTTGTTATTGAAGGGAAGAGGGGGAAATCTTTAGGAGTCGCAATGACGCTCCCAGAAGAAATTCAAATGTATTCAAATGAAATCGAAGATGTGGATGTTGGGGAATTCATCAAAAAAGTCGACAGCTTAAACATAATTGAGCGTACTTTGGCAATAGCGACAATAAATGCGGTCTCCCAATATTACATAGACTTAAGTAAGGCTAAGAGCAAAGATGTGACAGAGCTTTTAGATGACAGCATTGAAAAAGTTGCAGTAATTGGGAATATGCATCCCATAGTGAAGACGCTAAAAGAGAGGGGTTTTGATTTGTATGTGTTCGAAAGAAACCTTAAGCTTTGGGACAGGGAAACCCTAAGCGATTCTTTGGAATACTGGCTTCTTCCAGAGATGGATGCCATTATTGTGAGCGGATCTGCATTGGTAAATGGTACTTTAGACATGATCCTTGAAAGATCCAAGAAAGCCAAACTAATTGTATTAACTGGTCCAACAGCCCAACTCATGCCTGAGCTTCTCAAAGGTTCAGGGGTGACTCATTTGGCATCAATGAAAGTTCTAAACACCGAAAAGGCACTTATCAGGCTTAAATTGGGCTCATTCAGAGGTTTTGAGCAAGAAAATAAAAAGTACATCCTTGAGGTGCCTGAGAATGGATAAAGTAGAGAGAGCGATACTTGATGTTCTCAAAAAAGTAAATGAACATAGACGGCTATACGAGAGAAATGAAGAAGCAGTAAAACAGCATTTAATTGGTGAGATATTCCAAGCCCTTGGTTGGGAGTGGGACAATCCCAAGGAAGTGCGCCCAGAGGAGAGAACTGAGGAAGGGAGAGCAGATTATGCATTAATCACTGGTGATAGAGTGGTTGCGTTTATTGAGGCTAAGAATCTTAGTATAAACGTTCTCAAAAAGGAAAAACCACTGAGACAGCTTGGGAGATACTGCTTCAATAATGGGGTTAAATATGGTATTCTGACGAATGGAGTGGCATGGGTGGTTATTAAAGCATTTGAGGAAGGTTCTCGCCTGGAGGACAGGATTATTTTAAGCGTGGACATAGAAAATGAACCAATTGAGAGAACAACCCTCAAGCTAAGTCTCTTATCAAAAAGTAGGATAGAAAAACTTGAAAGATTTGCAGCCCTTCTAAGAGCCTTAGAATTCAGCTTTGATGAGCTTAAGAGGGAAGGTATCAGTGAAAGAAAGCTAATAGAGTTTTTAACTGCTTCAAAGAGGAGATTGCTCACTTTAGAAAAGTTAAGGGGAGATGAGCTTCCGAGGGCTCTCTACCTCTATGATGATGGCTGGAGGATCGTTCCTCTTGTAGAGAGAAGCATTAAGGGAGTTTTGTTGTCTCTTCTTCTATACCTTAGTGAGAGAAGTGAAGGGGAAGAGAAAGCTCAGATTAAAAAGGCTTATGCATATCTCAAGGAAATGCCAATTGATACTCAAAAAATCCTAAGGCTTCTGCATGAAATAGAAAAAGAGAAGGGGATCAGAATAGGGATTGAAATCTAACCGTTGTTTCTCCATGGAACCTCGGTTTTGATTTTCCAGATGCCCAAAAGCTTCCTTGACCCCCAGGTTGCCTGAATCTCAAAAGCAACGATCATGTCCTCATATATGTCAATCAGGTTGAATGAGTTTCCAAATGGATCTCTATGCAGCTCCCAGCTTATTGAGCCGGCATTGATTACTGGTGTTCTCTCAATCCTAACTCCAAATGCGTTTCCTCCATGTCCTGTCATTACAAGTTCTGTCCTTTCCTCAGTGAGTATTTTTAAGACATTTCCAGCATCTTCAAGAAATCCAAGCTCCCTGCTTCTTGGGATTGGTATGATATTGTGATGCATTACAACTGCTGTGAACTTTTCTTTATGCTCTTCAAGAAGGGACCTCAAAAGCCTTTGACCCATTCTGCCAACTACCCCTATAGGTGTCTCGTATTGAGCCGTCAATAAGGGGATGAAAACAAAATCTCCGAATTCTTTGATTTCAGGCTCCCCAAAGTACTCCTTGAATAAGTCATAACCAAGGTATGTTATGTCATTGTGTCCAGGAACTATCATTTTTTCAGCTTTAATCTTCTCGTAGTACTCTGCTGCCATCTCATAGTATCTCTCAATTCCAACATCAACAATATCGCCGCAGTGTATGACCAGATCAGGTTTGTATTTTTCGTTTATTGCCCTTATTGCATTTTCAAGGATTCGTTTTCTGAAATAAATCCTATCAGAAACATTGCTTTCGCTCATCTGAATTATCCTTAAAAGATGATTTCCTTTTGGAATGAAAATCTTGGGCTTCACGGATTTGTAGCTCTTTTTCAGTTCATCCCCGGTGACTCTCCTTATAATTACTTCTATTCTCCCATCTCCATTTAACTTGATGATATTGTAGCTGTTCACGTCACCTTTCCTTGTCTTTCTGCATGATGTGCATCCAGCGTTTACCACAACCAGATCTTCGATGCTGTAAACGTTTGGAACATGCTTGTGTCCGCAGAGGTACAGGTTGATCTCATGCCTCAAGAGCAGATCCAGAACGTCGCCCGCATTGTACAAAACATTCCTCTCTCTGCCTGTATCTGGCAGTGGGACAAGGTGGTGATGAGCAGCTACGATTTTAAATTTTTTGTGCGAATACTCTTCAAGCTTTTCTTTCAGCCAACGGAACTTGTATCCCCCAACTCTCCCATCGCTTAAATCTGGTATTGTTGAATCAACCCAAATTATCACAAGATCATCTCGTTCATAAACCCCGTATAGTGGACCAATGTATTTCTCGAACAGCTCATATCCAACATTTCTGGCATCATGATTTCCGGGGAGCACAATTAGGGGCTTTTTAATCTTTCTAATCAAATAGCTGGCATGCTCGTATTCTTCTTTGAGACCCTGATTTGTCACATCTCCGGTATGAATTACTAAGTCAAAATCACCCCGATTTATCTCGTTCACTATCAGATCATAGGCATAGGACTTGAAAGCTGGGTCTTGGGTTATATGGGTGTCGCTTATGTGTGCTATCTTAATCATTGGCATCACTCCACGGAGATTGATGTTTCAAGCTTCCTCCTTGTTGCTTCAAGCAGATCGCTCAGTGTGAAAATACCTACTATTTTTCCTTCCTCCTCAATTAAGATGTGCTTAATCCTATGATATGCCATGGTCTTGAGAACCTCTCTCACTGGGGTGTTCGCATCCGTGGTTATCAACTCCCGGGTCATTATTTCCTTTACGGGGGTGGTGTATGGCAAGCCAGGTACAATAACCCTTCTTATGATGTCTGATTTTGTGAAGAAGCCAACAACTCTGTCATTTTCAATAACAACCAAAGATCCTATGTCAAACTCCACCATAATCCTGCAGGCTTCCTGAACGGTGTCATCAGGGTTTACACCAATGAGTTTTCTCGTCATATATACTTTAATTGGGGCATTTCTTTCCATAACTATCACCACGTCTTAAATGAATATTGCATATTCATCCTTAAAATAAACTTTGCTTCATATTTCGGCAAATATATAAGGACACCATATTGACGGACCTGAACTAAAATTGAATGGATATCACTCCCAAATTTCAATGCCCCTCTCCTTCAATCGCTCCAAGACTTCTTCCATGAGACGCTCCATTATTGCGTTCACTGTTTTTTCAAGCTCTACATTCTCGATAATCGGTATCCTATGCTCCTTAGCTTTTTCAATTAAAAACTCCTGAATTTCCATTATCTCATCAAGGTTTTTTAGATAGTATTCGGCAGGTCTGAGGCTGTATCTCGTTCTCTCATAAAATCGCGCTTTGAGGGATTCCTTGTCCTTGACTACTATCAGATACATGAAGCTTCTATCATTGAGCTTAATGTAGCCTGGAACAAGATGAATACCTTCAATTATTGTGTTAAAGCCCTCGGTGTATGAACGCTCTATTACAGCGTTTACCCCAACTGCTACATGCCTAACTTGTGTTTCAAAACCATATATTAGAGGGGATATTCCCTTAGGGAAATTTTCTATTTCCTTCCACGCCAAGAAGGATGATGTATGAATTGCCGGAATTAACTCCTTTGCTATTATCTTCCTCATGACTTCTCTAACGGTGTCGGTACCGATTATTGTCCTCATACCCAATCTAAAAGCTAACTCAGTTGAAATCGTTGATTTCCCAACACCAGTCGTTCCACCGATAAGAATTATCATGGGGAACTTCAGCTTTTTAAGCCGACGCCAGAAAAGATAACGTTTTGCCTCTTCTTTTAAGCCGTGTTCCACCAGTTTCTCATATGTGATCTCTCGAATGTCATCTTTTGTAACCTTCTTTTTTCTCATTTCCATAAAGTGTTTCATGACCTCGGTTGCTATTGAGTATGCTATTCCGACCTCTACCCCTGCTGAGGTTATTGATCTCGTTAGTATTCCTCTGGAAAAGGGAAGCTCTGTTTTTCTTTCTTTGTCAATGACTATTATCATCTTCTCCCCTCCAGTAGCTCTTTTCCGAGCTTAAGCACGGCTTTTCTCAGGTTTTTCCCATCAACATTCACGGGCTCGTTATCAAGGTAGACAATCTTTTTTCCTCTTTTGAGGGTTTCTCTTGTTACAACATCAACTGCTGCAGCTTTAAGCTCAACCAAAACGGTGTCATAGTTTCTAAATGTTTTTAGATCCTTTTTAAGCTTAGATCGGTTGGCAAGGTTTGGGCTTATTCCGACGATTTCTATTCCATACTGTTCCTCGATATAGTTAGCTGCCCTTTTTACAGCTTTTCTTGGTG
>JALTMZ010000071.1 GCA_027001105.1 Thermococcus sp. | reverse complement strand
AAGCAGATCTTACAATCAATTCACCGTTTAAAGACCTCATGGGTAAGCAGATTGCACCTGAGTTCGTTACAATGAGCGAGAGAATCGTTGATGGCGGCTTTGGAAACGACAAATACGATGATGAGGGCGTTCCCATTAAAGATATACACATCATCGAGAACGGAATTCTGAAGGAGCTCATGGTCAATAGAGAATACGCCCACAAGTGGGGGATTGAGCCAAACGGACATGCGAGAGCCCAAGACTACACTTTCCCACCCATCATCAGAATGCGCAACACAGTGTTTGAGCCCGGTGACTGGAGCTTTGAAGAGATGATTGAAGACATTAAGTTCGGCTATTATGTCGTTGACTTCAGAGGAGGTCAAGCTCAGCTCAACTCAGCATTCCAAGTTGGTGTGCAAGAGGGATATATGATTGAGAACGGTGAAATTACGAAGCCGATAAGAGACACTTCCATCAGCGGAATTGCAATTGAAGCTTTGAAGAAGATTACAGCTGTGGGAAAGGACTTCGGAATTGAGACAGGCTTCTGTGGGAAGGGGCAGACGGCATTTGTTAGTTCCGGAGGACCTCATATGAGATTTGATGGAGGAATAATCATCGGGTGATTGAAATGGAAGAGCTCATCCGCTTTGGTGAAAGGTTTTTTGACGAGCTTGAGATTGCCGTTTACAGAAACAGAGACGTTGGGGTTAACATTGAGCTCAATGAGGTTTCAACTTCCTCCGTGAGACAGAGAACAATTACTGTGATCAGGGGCATAAAGGACAAGCGCATAGGAATAAGCATAATTGACAGTGAAGATAAAGAGGAAATCAAGAAGGCGATTGAGGAAGCATATAAGATGGCTAAGCTCAATGCTCCAGATGAGAAGTGGGTTTCACTTCCGGAGCCAGGCGAATACAGAGAGCCAAAGAAGATAGGCAAAGAAGTCAAGGAGGTTTCTCCAGATTACTTTGTGGACTTAGCAACAAAAGCCATCAAGCTTGCCTTAGAGAAAGACAAGGGCTTTGTTGTTGCTGGTGGCGGAGGAGGAGCAGAGTGGAGCGAGAACTTAGTAGTAAATTCTCATGGCATAGATGTTTTTCAAGAAGGAGGGGGAGCTTACTTTTACCTTGAGCTCATCGGAAGGAAGAACGGTAATGTAACGCCAGGTATATTTGAATTTGATGCCAAGCTTGGCTTGAACCTTGAGGTCGAGAAAGTCGTTGAAGGTGTTGCTCAAAAAGTCAAGTGGGCTTACAACGTTGAGAAAAGCAAGACCGAGGAGGCAAAGGTGATAGTTGGACCGTGGGCTATGGCTTCCCTGCTTAGCTATGCCCTCTTCCCAGCGTTTAGCGGTGAGAGAGTAGTTAAAGAAACAACGCCTCTTCTTAATAAAGTTGAACAAAAAATTGCAAGCGAGCTTTTGACGATTTACGATGATCCATTCCATGAGCTCAGCCTAAAACCGGTCATAGCTGACGATGAAGGAGTTCCAACGAGAAAGAACATGCTCATTGAAAACGGTGTCTTCAAAGGCTTCGTATGGAACGACTACTGGGCTAAGGTTTATGGGACAGAAAGCACTGGAAATGGGACGAGAAACCTTTCAACAGGTGGAATTGGCATAGGATTCCACAGCATTGTCATTGAGAAAGGAAAAGAAAGCATAAATGATTTAATAGCTGAAATTGATCATGGCTACCTTGTTGATGGCTTCCAAGGAGCGCACTCAAGCAATCCAGACAATGGAAACTTTGCCGTCGTTGCTAACCCGGCGTTTCTAATTGAGAACGGAGAAGTCAAAGGTTCAACAGTCTTCATGATGAGCGGCAATGTTTACGAGCTGATTAATCAGATTTACGCAATCAGCAAAGAGCAGAAGGTAATTCCATTCCACGGAACGACAATAACCCCATGGGTTGCCTTTGAAAATGTCAGGATTGCTGGAAAATGAATTCCCATTTTTATAATTCTTTTTTAGCTGCTATAGATGCAGAAAACTGAGGCTCTGAAGCATAGAACAAAAATTTTATAAATCCTACGTTACAGAGTGTTCATAAAAATCATGATCGTGGTAATAATGCCAAAGGACTTAGGTAGAAACTTCTGGCTCTTTGCAGTTGGAAGATTTGTGTCTCAGATAGGATGGGCAGTTCACGAAGTTGCCCTCCCCCTGTATATTCTTGACAAAACCAAAAGCGGAAGTATGATGAGCATTTTTGTTCTGGCTGATATCCTCCCCTCCCTGATATTTATGCCTTTTGCTGGTGTTGTAGGAGATAGATACAACAGAAAAGCCCTGATGGTAGGTTTTGATTTGCTTAGGGGAGTCCTCCTTTTTGGAGTTGTTTTTCTCAACCTCCTTGGGATATATCAGCTCCTTATCCTGCAGATTGTTCTTGCAATAATGAGCACGTTTTTTGGAGCCTCTACAAGTGCCATGTTTCCTGACCTGGTTGAATCTGACAAACTTGAGCGTGCAAACTCGATAGTTAGTTCTTTTTCAATAGTTGCTCGCCTCGTTGGTCCAGCACTTGGTGGATTGATATATGCAGTCGGTGGAATAAAGCTTGCATTTACGGTAAATGCTCTCAGCTTTTTTGGTTCGGGTCTCTTTGAAATCTTCATACGGTATGAATGGAAGACGAGAGAGATAGAGAGTCTCGGTGAAATCATAGAGGACATCAGGGAGGGGCTTTCATTTCTAAGATCAAGCCGATATCTCATGGTTTTGATAAGCTTTGCCCTATTTATGAATGCTTTGGGTCAGCCATTTGGCTCTGTACTGGAACCGTATGTTTACAGGGTAGTATTAAAGCTGTCAAGTCAGCAGTTTGGAGTTCTCCAGTCTGCACTCATGGTCGGCATGCTTCTGGGCAATATCTTAGTTGCAGCAAGGCTTGGAAGAAGAGCCGGGAGATTTTTCTTTAAATCACTCTTTTTCAACGGTGCTGTGATGTTTGCCTTTGTCCTTCTAATTTCACCTCCTGCAAAGCTCTCCGTAGGTATTATCTTCATATCCCTGCTTGCAATAAATCTCCTCTGGGGCTTCAGCAGTGCGATAATCAACATCCCCCTGCAGGCAAAAATCCAGAGGGCAGTGCCAAGTGAGCTCAGAGGAAGAGTATTCTCTGCTCTTGGAATGTTGGTGAATATCTCGACTCCCTTGGGTCTAATAGTTATCGGGCCTTTGCTTGACATCTATCCAGCATGGGAGGTTGCCTTTGGAATTTGGAGCCTAATGTTTTTAGTGGTGCTTGTCTATTATGTTAAGTTTAGAGATGTACTGGTGAACGATTAAAATTCAAACTCAACTCCGTTTTCATCTCCTTCCCAAAGGACAATTTTCTTGAGCTTAATGGTTTGAGGCAACCTCTCCTCAACCTTCTGGGCAATCCACATTGCTATGTTTTCGGTGGTGGGATTTTTAAAAAACTTATTGAGGTTTTTATGCCTCAAATTGGCTATAACACCTTCCACAATCTTTCTGAGCTCCAAGAAGTCAATTATATATCCTTCCCTGAGCTTTCCCTCCACGACCACTTCAAGTCTAAAGGTGTGACCGTGAATCTCCTCTGGCTCTCCATTAATAACAACAGCATGGGCTGCATCAAATTTGAATCTTTCTCTTATCCGTGCTTTCATGAAACCACCAAAAAACCTTCTGCTTTCATGTTAAATAATGTTCGGTGAAGATAACATTTGTTTATGCACAACTGAGCATATTTCCATTTACCGAAAATAACCCACCGTAATGTTTAAATTTCACAGCACTTATAAAGCCAATAACATTAGTTTTTCGAGGTGATAACGATGACAAGGTATATGGTAACATCAGCCCTGCCTTACGCTAATGGCCCCATCCATGCAGGACATTTAGCTGGAGCATATCTACCGGCTGATATTTTTGTCCGATATCTCAGATTGAAAGGAGAAGATGTTATTTACATATGCGGGACTGATGAGCATGGAACACCGATAACATTCAGGGCATTGAAAGAAGGCAAGAGCCCAAGGGAAATTGTCGACTACTACTATGAACATATAAAGACCACTTTTGAAAGAGCTAAGATAAGCTTTGATTATTTCGGAAGAACAGAACTGCCAGTTCACTATAAGGTCAGTCAGGATTTCTTCCTAAAAGCCCTTAAGAACGGACACCTTGTAAAGAAGGTAACAAAGCAGGCTTACTGTGAGCACGATAAGATGTTTCTTCCGGACAGATATGTAATCGGAACCTGTCCCTACTGTGGAGCTGAGGAGCAGAGAGGAGATCAGTGTGAAGTTTGCGGCAGACCTCTAACTCCTGAAATTTTGATAAACCCAAGGTGCAATATATGTGGAAACCCCATAACCTTCAAAGATTCTGCCCACTATTATATTAAAATGCAGGATTTTCAAGAGAAACTTAGAACATGGATTGAGAGCAATGAACACTGGAAACCCAATGTTAGAAACACCGTTCTCGGATGGATAAAGGAGGGACTTGAAGAGAGAGCAATAACAAGAGACCTCAACTGGGGAATTCCAGTACCGCTTGAAGACAAAGAGATGAGCGGCAAAGTCCTCTACGTTTGGTTTGAGGCACCAATAGGATACATATCAATAACAATTGAGTACTTCAAGCGCATAGGTAAGGAAGAAGAATGGAAAAAGTACTGGCTGGCAAACTATGATGGAGAGGAAACAAGGGTAATCCATTTCATTGGAAAGGATAACATACCATTCCACGCAATTTTCTGGCCAGCTTTCTTAATGAGTTACGGGAAGTTTAAAGACAAAAATGGAGAATTTAAGTGGCTGTTGCCCTATGATATTCCGGCCAATGAATACCTCAACTTAGAAGGCAAGAAGTTCTCAACCAGCAGAAACTGGGCTATTTGGGTACACGAATTCTTGGATGAATTTCCCGCTGACTATCTCCGCTATTATCTAACAGCAATAATGCCCGAAACAAGGGATTCGGACTTTAATTTCAAAGACTTCAAAGCCAAGATAAACGAGGAGCTGGTCAACATCCTTGGAAACTTTGTTCACAGGGCTTTAACTTTCGTTAACAGATATTTTGATGGAAAAGTCCCTGAGAGGGGAGACCTTAATGAGTTGGATAGACAAGCGTTTGAGGAAATCGAGAAAGCCTTTGAGGAAGTCGGGGAACTGATAGCAAAATACCGCTTTAAAGACGCACTGAAAAGAGCAATGGCGCTTGCTGCCTTTGGAAACCGCTACTTCGACTACCAGCAGCCTTGGAAGACTGCAAAGACTGATAAGCTGAGAACGGCAACGACAGTTAATGTTTCGCTCCAGATCGTCAAAGCTCTGGGAATCATAATTGAACCCTTCCTCCCAGATGCAGGCGAAAAAATATGGCACCTCTTAAATCTTGAAGAGCTTAAAAAGTGGAAGTTCACCGAAATCCCGGCTGGGCATAAGGTCAGAAAAGCTGAGATACTCTTCAGGAAGGTCACTGATGAGGACATCATACTATTTATAGTCAAGCACATCGCTAGGGGAAATCCAGAGAGTGCAAAGCTTCTCCTTGAAAAATACTACAAGATGGAGGATGTTGTAAGGGTAACCCTTGAGAATTTTGGAGAGAAAAGAAGGGAAGAGGCAATGGCAATACTTAAGAGCATCTATGGAAAAAAACTTGAGAAGAAAGAAAGAATGGGGGGCGGAAAGATGGAATATATAAAGTTCGATGATTTTGCTAAGCTTGAGTTAAGGATTGGGAAGATTGTTGAGGTCAAAGACCATCCAAACGCGGACAAGCTCTATGTCCTTAAAGTTGATCTTGGCGAAGAGGTTAGACAGCTTGTTGCTGGACTTAAGAAGTACTACAGCAAAGAGGAGCTGCTCAATAGATATGTTGTTATCATTGCAAATCTTGAGCCGAAGAAGCTTCGTGGTGTAGAAAGTCAAGGAATGCTCCTCGCAGCAGATGACGGTGAGAACGTGGCTCTGCTCATGCCAGATAAAGAAGTAAAATTGGGAGCAAGAGTTCGTTAAAGCCTTAGCTCTACCCAGTTCTCTCTCTTCTTCTTGTAAACCCTTACCAACCCCTGCTTTTCAAGGCGCTGGAACATCCTCCAGGCGGTCGTCTTAGGGATTCCCAGCATCTCCCTGACTTCAGCCTGCTTGGCCTTTCCACCTCTGTCAAACAGGTAGAGCAAAGCTTTCTCTTCGTCCTTCGTCAGTTCGTACTCCTTGAGGCGTCTCTCGAAGTCCTCTCTGCCGATGCCGATGGCTTTTTCTTCTCCCCCGCGCCTCATGTAGAGGAAGCCCCCGCCGGCGGCGAGTGCTAGGAGTGCCAGGACACCGACCATCGTCCAGTTTGTGGAGCCTCCGCTGGAAGTGCTTGAACCCTGAGATGAAGAGCCTGAGCTGGATGGTGCTGTTGAGTTAAAGAGCTCAGTGGTTGTTCCCGATGTTGGTGCCGCTGGAGCCTCAGTTCCTACTGGTCTGTACTGAAGGACATAGGAAACCGTCTGGTTTCCAGGGGGCATGAGAATCGAGTTCCCACTTATCTCGAGAGGTATATCTGTAAGGTCAACTATAACAGCGTTATCCGGAAACGTGATTTTAACGGGGATGGTTGAACTGAAACGAACGCTCCATATTGCCCCTTTCTTTGATGTAAGATCAGGAGTATAATAAGTTATTTTAATTGGGATGGCGTTTTCGAAGTATACGGTAAGAATGGAACCGTTTATTTTGTACGGTAGAGGATTCCCATTCTCATCGATAACGGTCAGCCCTTCAACGTTGGTGGCAAGAAGTGATATGGAAAAGCTAACTGTGTAGTTTTCTGGGATAATGATCTCAGATACCTTAACGTACCCGTCGGAATAGACTGTAAGACTTAGAGACTCGACGGAGTACTGCCCGCTTATGAAAGGCAGAATCACGAGTGTAATTGCCAGCACTATTGCTGCTTTGTTCCTCATCCCGGCACCTCCAGAAGTTAAGAAATTCCCCTTAAAAATATTCTCAAAACCAAGAAAAAGATACTTAAAAAAGATGTTCACTCTTCATCCTCCGGCTCGTCTTCACCGTTGTGTTCCCCGTCCCCGTTGTCATCCTCGGAGTCCTCATGCTGGCCGTTGTCCTCATCGTGGGAATCCTGCTCCTCATAGTCCCCATTCTGATCATCTTCGCTCTCATCGCTGGTGTATTCGTCCTTGTGATCGTCCTTTTCCTTGTGGTCCTCCTTGTATTCATCTTCGCTATCTTTTTCATCCCTGTGCTCTTCTTTTTTCTCTTCTATATCCTCCTTGTACTCCTTTTCTATCTCTTTGGTGTCCTCGATTATCTCCTTCAGCTCCTCGTTGATGTCATGGAGCATGTCAAGTGCCTCCTCGTACTGGCCGCTCTCAACGAGGGCATTGAACTGCTCGTACATGGTCTGGAGCTCCATGAGGCTCTCTTGGAGGTAAGTGGCGTTTATCGTGGAGTTCTGGATCATGGCCATTAGCTCCTGCATGAGCTTCATCTGCTCTTGGAGCTTCTCCATGAATGCCTGACTTATCTCATCGGCCTTCGCACTGACTATCTGCTCCTGGAGCTTCTCAACGGCATCCTCAAGCTTGTCCATGAGTTCTTCCGCATACTCAAGGTCTGCCTTGAGCGCTGTGACGTTGCCGCTGGCAAGGTCCTGGGCGACGACCATATAAGCCGCTTTAGTCTCGTTGTAAAGCTCCATGACGTAGGTGACGTTGAGACCTTCCGCTTTAGCCTCCGCGATAACTTTCTCCACGTAGGGGAAGTACTCACTGGCTCTCTGGAGCTCCTCCTTGGCGTCCATTATTGTCTCATAGTACTCATGCCCTTCCTCCATTTTCTTCTCCTTGTGCTCCTCGTAGTAGTCGGTGAGCTCCTCAATGACCTCCTTGTAGAGGTAGAGGGCGTTCATGGAGGCGTTTATGCTCTCGCTGTAGTTGCCGGCGTTGTAAAGCTCCCACGCCTGGGCACGGGCTGCTTCAGCCTGAGAGTAGAGGTCGAGGGTGTAGTTGGAGATCGTGACGTTGCTCGCATTGAGCTCGGCCATCAGGCTGGCGGTGTAGTTGGCGACCTTATCCAGTATTACAAGCAGATTGTACGCCTGAATAGCGCTCGTGTTCGTTGTATTGGTGACGTTGGTCACGTTCGTGGAGTTAACCGGCAGAGTCTGGTTGCTCACTGCGGTTGTGTTGGTTGCCGCCCATGCAGCGGTGCTGAGCGGTATCAGTGCCCCTATGAAGAGCACCAGCAGTGTTTTCATACCCATCTTCATGGCTCTCACCTGATGTTATGTAGGTGTCCCCTCTATATTAGGAACCCGCCGGACTTTGCTCGTTTCAAAACGTTTCCCCATGTTTCTCTCTAATAAAAAAAGCATTTGAAGAGAGAAAGTGGAAAGTAGGAGTTTACTTATATTCATCAGCTTCTAAAGCCTTAGCTCTACCCAGTTTTCCTTCCTCCCTCGGATTATTTTTACTAATCCTTGCTTCTCAAGACGTTTAAACATTCTCCATGCAGTGGTTTTTGGAAGTCCGAGGGCGTTTCTTACTTCAGCCTGGCTTGCTCTACCACCTTTTTCAAGGATATACAGCAATGCGCTTTTTTCTTCGTCATTTAGATCAAAATTCTCCATCTTTTTTAGAAATGCCTCCCGGTCAATTTTAATGCTCTTTGGGGACCTTCTGGAGGTCAGCTTTATTCCAATAAACACTGCACTAACAATCAGAACACTGATGATGAGATAGTATACCCAATTCTGGGAGGCTTTTTCTACCCCATATCCCAGAGTATATGAGATACTTTGGTTTCCGGGCGGCATAGAAATTATGTTTGCGCTTATTGAAAGGGGGATATCGCTAAGATCAACAACTATTGCGTTTTGGGGAAGCACGATCTTAAATGGATAAGGTGAAGAAACGTTTAGAGTCCAAACAAGCCCATGCTTGGAAGTTAAATCGGGGGTATAATATGAGAGTTTTATAAGCTGAGCATCATCAACATAAATAACCACACTATTCCCAGAAATCTCAAAATTAAGGGGATTGCCATTTTCATCTTCTACAATGAGGTTTTCATAATTCTCACCTAAAAGAGGGACACTTATTTGAACAGCATAATCACTTGGAATGATTTGATAACTGACTTTAACATACCCATCTCTGTAAATGGTGAGTTCCAATTCAGAAACCGTAAATTCGGCACTAACCAGTGGAATTATAAGCAGGGTGATGATGATCAGGGTCATGATTTTCCTCATTTAATCACCTCCAAAATAAAAAATCAGGAATGAGAGAGGATAAACTGTTCAACACTGTAAAGGAGCCTCAGTGCAATCCCAAAATGCTCCCTTGCGAGGGCAGGCTTTCTTTCTTTGAGCAGCCTTAATCCTATTTGTAACTCCTGTGCAGCGGTTCTAAGTTCAATTTCAGCCCTTCTTGTATCAACTCCCCTTCTTTTAAGCTCTTGTAATGCCCTGATATCTTTTCTAATCCTCTCTTGCATCTCTCTAAGAAATGCTCCAGCATCTCTTTTTATTCTCTCTTCAGCGAATTTTTCATGAATCCTGTTGAGGCTCCTGAAAAATGCATCAATCCCTGCTTTGTTATTGATTATAACCGTTAAAGCATCTTTCCATTTTTCTTGTTCTGCCAAGCTTTTGACTTCATCATAAATTGCTTTTATCTCCTCAAGCTTATCCTCTGCTTCGGCAGTATCTATTCCTCTAAGTTTTGCCTCTTGTATGGCCCTCTCAGCAAAGGCAATACCTCTGCTTGTTCTCATTAAAAACCCTTTTACAATCCTGTCAGCGTTTGCATAAGCCAGCTCTTTTCTAACTCTCCGCAGTTCCTTGTCAAGCTGCGTCTTCTTTTCTTTCGCTACTTGGAGATCTTCTCGTGCTTTTCCAAAATCTTTTGCCTTGATATCCTCTAACACAACCTTATATGCTTGTTTTGTTTCATTATAAAGCACTGTTAAATTGCTGACGTCAATTCCCTCTTTTTCAGCTATGCGGATCGTTTTCTCAACGAATTTGAAGTATTGAATTGTTCTCTCTATCTCAGCCCGTATCCATTCTCTTGCATCTTCAACTTTTTCTTTTCCTTCTTTTAGCTCTTTTAAAACAATCTTGTAATGGTGCATTGCAGTTAATGCATCAAGTATTGAATTGTAATAATCACCGTTGTTAAACTCTTCAAGTGCTTTTTCCTTGAATTTCTTTGCTTTCTCATAATGTATCAATATTGTTGAGTTCTCAGGAAGCTTGCCTCTAATGGGCTCAATTCTCTTTTCAGTGAATTTATCTAATCTCACAAGTTGGTTGATAAGCTGTTCTGCAATTATCTGCTCCCTTGTTGCATTGTCAAGAGTTAATTGTTGAATTTCTGTTGTGTTGCTGGCCTCTTCCTGGGCTGCACTCAATGGCACCAAACTCCCCAGAAGCAACACCATCAGTGCCAAGGCACTCCATCTCATGGACACCACCAGATGTGAATGGGATTTTGACTTATTTTAGGAACCCGGTGAAAAGAACGTTTCGAAACGTTCCACTTATTGATTCGGATTTGTCTTTCGAGTATTTAACTTTTTTGAGCAAGAAAATTCCAAAATTTTGAATTTGAAACAATAAGAAAAGGATAAATACTGTAAAACTAAAATTTGGTATGGTGACATTCTTGGAGAAGGAGCAACTCAAATTTCTCTTAATAAACCTCCTTGCTCTGGCTGTCCTCCAGCCGGGAGCAGTGGCTTTTGCTAACTTTGATGCTCCTTATGGGTTTCTGAAGGATCTGTCAGCATGGTTACAAGCATATATCGGCGCTGTCCCATTTATCCTCATATACACTTTTTGGAACCGTGAAAAGCTTGGAAAGAAAGTAATTGGGGACTATTTAATATTTGCTGCACTGCTAATGTCTTTTTCTTACTACATTTCCAAGCTTGTGGTTGCTGATATAAATCCTAACTTTTCATTCGAAGACTTCCTAATACTTTGTCCAGTAAGCATGGTGTTAGCTCTCATGCTCTTTATTCCAAGTCTAATACATATTCACAGGCTCTATTATCCTTATGACTTACCTCTGAGAATAGCAGAGATTTTGGTAGTTCTTGCTGTGTTTTTAGTATACACAAAGCTAAGAGAAAGTTAGAGAACTATCAACAGGCATCATCAGAGCAAAGCCCAAGCTTAAGAATGCCATGGCAAATCCCGGTGAAAGCACCCACCACCAGTAGCCGCCGTATAATGCCCCTTGTTGTAAAGCCTCAACAACAAACGAGCCCCAGTTTACGCCCGGTATTAATCCAAAGAAGCCGAATATTGAAATCAGGGCAACAATTCTTGGCATTAAGAATGTGAAGTACCTAACGCTGTGCTCCAAAACCACCGGCAAAATGTGCTTTCTGATAACATGAACTCCAGAAGCTCCCAAAGAGATGCTGGCAGTAACGTGCTCCCTTGACTTTTCCTGGATTGTCATTATCCTGATGGTCTTAGCAAACTTGCCCACCAGCAATATTGAGACCAAAAGCATAAACTTTACAGGATTAACTTCAACATGAGCTCCAATGCCTTGCCTTGACATGACCCACGTGAGAACAACGAGGATGGGCAAAATTGGAAGAGCTGTAAGGACTTCTAAGAAAAATGTGACTATGGATGAGAGTAGGTTTTTAAAGTAGCCAGAGATCAAGCCGAGCACGAGACCTAAAGCAATTATCATAAATGTTGTGAATAGTGCCAAATAAAGTGTATTAACCATGCCCTTAACAAACCCCACCCATATGTCCCTACCATAGCTGTCGGTTCCAAGTAGTCCATAACTTGTTCCATAAACGATGATTTCTGGTGGAGCTGAGCAGTTGCATAGAACTCTGAAAGTATAAGTGCCTTTTAATGTGTCGAAATCCGAATCAGCAGAAAAAAGCAACTCTGTAGGTGTTTTTGTTCCTAAATCAGCATCAGTTAAGTTGAACCTCTCTCTCAATGCTCTGAAAATTGAGAGGACAGTTCTATCGTTTGTATTTAAGGTAATATTTTGAAAAAGCATCCCATCATAAACATTAACTAAAACTCCATCCGGTCTCTTTACGTCAATAACATAGAGAGATGGGTAATATATGACAATCGCAATGTCGTTGGGCTTCTCGTATTTATATTTATAGGTGTAAACATAGAAACTGTATCCTTGAGAAGACCAGTTCAGCTCGGGAGTTAACTTAACAGTTGGAATCCCTCCCAACCAAACAGGTTTTGCCCTTTTGGGGTAATTGATCCAATATATCCCATTTTCCCAGTTGTCAAGCTCCTCCTTAGGGACTGAAAAATAACTCCCAAAGACAAAAATTATGAAGAGTATTAGAATTATCACGCCGATCTTTTGTCTCCTCCTCATTTTAGCTCACCCTTGGATCTATAACTCCTTTGAGAAATTCAAGAAACAGAGAAACACCGAAGGATATTGTAGCAATTATAATGGTAGTTGCGAAGAAAAGGTAAAAGTTAAATGTAATGCTAACACCTACATTTGGTATTATCTCTCTCACAAAGGAGTTTTTGAGCACTAAGCCGAGACCCATCAAACCAAAAAGGTAATCTATGACGAGATAATCTGTGAACATCTCCATGAACTTTTGGGCTGTAAAGCTGCTCAGCACGATTCCAATGTTCCTCAGAATGTGTTTTCTGTAGATGACCTTTTCTGGAATGCCTTTTGCTCTCTCTGTCTGTATGTAGGGCTGGTACATCTCCTTCTGTGTTTCCCTTGCAACTATGCTCATGAACTCCCAAATAAATACCAGAAATAAAGTCATTATAGGAAGAATGAGATGCTTTACTAAATCAACAACATATGCAACACCATATAGAGGTTTTGGCGTGAAAAGACCGCCTGTAGGGAGGACATTCAGCTTAACAGCAAATATAACTATCAGCAAAACTCCAATCCACCAAGAGGGCAAACCATTGAAGAGTCTTGTTATACCCTCTATAATCTCCAACAGTCTTGGATGATTTGCAAGCTTCATTCCAAAGATAACTCCAAAGATAACTATTAATGCCACAGAGCTCAGCATTACAGTTAGAGTTACAAGGGTTGCACGAGAAAGACTTAGCTCTCTTTCCTTTCTTTTATCAATTTGTGTCTTTAAAGGCTCTCCTCTATTTAAAAGAAGCTGAACCCCCATAATGAATGGGTTCTTTGATAAACTGTACTTTTCAAGGAGAAGATGTCTGTAGATGTATTCCCAAGGTTCAACACCCTCTTTTGCCGCTTCTCTTTTTATCTGCTCATAAAGAACTGGATTTTTCATTCCAATACCATATGCCGCTAAATCCTTAGCTTTCTCCTTAAGTAAGTGATTAGCAGTGACTCCTGCAGTTAAAATCAAAATCAGCATGACAGTAATGTATATCGCAATAATCCTCCCCAATGCTCTCTTTGCAATCCTCATGAAGCACCTTTATCAATTTCTTTTGTCAAAGTTATAAAATTTTCTGACAAAGATGAGAAAATGACAATAACATTTTGTTATAATCTACCCAGAAATAAAACAAAGCAGTGTTTAAAAAGGTTAGATATCACGGTACAACAAAGCCCAAACCTTTCAAGATCATCCTGATTGCTATTATGAGAAGTATCAGCGAGAATCCCATTTTGAGACGCTCTGGATGAATTTCATGGGCAAGTCTTGCTCCTGAAAAGCCTCCCAGTATTAACCCTGGAGCTAACAATATAGCTTTGTCAAAGTGGACTTGCCCGAGGGTATAATGACCAACTGTCCCAGCTAATGCCGTAAAGAACAAAGCAACGCTTGATGTGCCAATAGCATAATGGATGGGAAGCCCCAGAGAGTAAAACAGCGGGACATTTAAAATTCCACCACTTATCCCCAAAAGCCCAGAAGAAAAGCCAGATATGACCCCTATCACTGGAACTTTCCTATAATCAACTTTAACATTCCTTTTTACTGAGGGCGTCTCAGGCTTTTTAATCAGCTTGTATGCGACATATATCAAAGCAAAGCCGAATATCACACTTAACTGTCTTGTATTTAGGAATGCAGTTATATAAGCACCAAGCAATGCAGATGGAATTGAAAACGCCTCTTTTATTACAACAACTTTAAAGAGAACGTTTTTTCGCCTCAAATGCCCATAAGCAGATGCAAGAGCGCTCATAGAAATGCATGCCAGACTCGTTCCGATAGCTTCATGAATAGGCAGACCCAAAAGGGTCAGAACGGGAACTATTAGGAAGCCCCCACCAATTCCAAATAGACCAGCGAACAAACCTATGAAAAAGCCAATGAATATTATGGAAATGTGCCAAAGCATGAAAAAGAGTAAAAAAGAACAATTTTAAAGATTACGGAACTGCAATTCCCAGCCCCTTTAAAATCATTCTCAATGCCAATAAAGCTAAAACCACAGCAAATGCTCTTTTCAGGTTTGAGGCCTTAGTTCTCTTTGCTATTTTTGCTCCAAGTTGTGCCCCAATAATTAGCCCGGGCACCAAAAGAACAAGCCATTGGGCTTCAACGTTTCCCATCATGTAGTGCTTAACTGCTCCGCTTGCAGCTGTGAATACTATTGCAAAGCTTGAAGTCGCAACGGCATAGTGAATTGGCATTCCAAGCCAAACAAGGAATGGAACATTTATTATCCCCCCTCCAACTCCCAACAGCCCAGAGGCTATTCCGGCAAAAAATCCACCAACTGGAACAAGCTTATAGTTTATTTTAACGTCCTCTAACTTAACTTCACTTGGCTCCGCTGTCTTCTTGCGGTAAATCCTAATTGCAACGAGTATTAACGTAGCGCCAAAGATCACCTTAAGCTGTGCTGGATTCAGCAGGGAGGTCATCCAGGCCCCAATGTATGCTCCGATTATTGCAGTGCTTGCCAATAGGAGTCCTGCCTTGTAATGAACTCTTTGCTGCCTTGAATATGCTAAAGCAGAGCTGAGCGAAGTAAACACAACAGCTGCTGATGAAGTTCCTACAGCGTGGTGAATTTCAACTCCCAAGAGGTTGAGTGTGGGAACTATCAAAAATCCCCCACCCAATCCGAAAAGAGCAGCTAAGATTCCTATGAAAACACCAACTGCGAAATAGCTGATATATTTGAACAATTAATCACCTCCATTTAAAGCTCAAACACTATTGCCTCAATCAGCTTTATCAAGGCATCTAAATCATTCAAGTGAAGCGTCTCCACCTCGCTGTGCAAATATTTAATCGGCACGCTTAAGGCAAGGACTTCGCTTTTGTGCTGGAACACAGAGGCATCAGTCCCTCCACCGGTGACACCTATCTGAAGGGGTATCCCGTTCTTCTCAGCTATCTCAACAACTCTCTTTACGAGTTTTCTTGTGTAGACTGCTGAGTTGTCCACAGCCCTAACCACAGCACCGCTGCCCAATTTAATGTCTCCCGTTAAGAAGGAGCAGCACGCAAATGAGTCAATGGCAAAGGCAAATTCCGGGCTGTAATGCTCTGCCAAAAACTTAGCGCCCTTAAGCCCTATCTCTTCCTGCACAGTGAAGGCGAAGATGAACTTTCCATTCAGGTCATGATCAACTAAATCTTTGATCGCCTCAAAGAGTGCAACAGCACCAAAGCGGTCATCAAGGGAGCGAGTTGCAACATAGCGTTTGTTTAAAACAGCAAAGTGCTTTTTGAACACGGCATAGTCCAGCGGCTTAACTCCCAGTGATAGAGCCTCCTCCTTAGATTCTGCACCAATATCGATCTCCAATGCATGCCAGGGAATTGTGTCAAACTTCCTCTCGAGGTTGAGGTGAACTGGTGTAGCTCCTATAACTCCATCAAGCTTTCCATTCTCCGTTATCACATCAACGTGTCTCCCAATTAAGAGCCTGTCATCAATGCCACCGATTTTTCTGAACTTAAGCTTCCCGTTGTTCGTTATGCCCGTAATTAAAAGCCCAATCTCATCTATATGTGCCATGAAAACTGCTTTCTCCCTACCTTCTCCGAGCTCAACTATCAGATTTCCTATTCTGTCAACCTTATAATCCGCAAAAGGCTCAATCCACTCAATTAGCTTTTCCCTAACTTTTTCCTCATATCCAGAAATTCCTGGAATTTGGGTTATCCCTCTGAGCTCTTTAATAAGGTGCTCCATATTATCACCTCACAGCATCTTTATGCTTTCAATTGGTCTAATTTTTAATACATCTCTATTGACTAAATCTTCCGGTATTTCGCCTTTGAAAACTTTCAGCAGATTTTTAACTGCCTGAATGCCCATATCAAGCATTGCCTCTTTTGATAAGCCCGCATAATGAGGTGTTAAAACTGTCTCCCATTCCATCTCAAACAGCTCGCTCTCCCGCGTGGGCTCCTTTTCAAAGACATCTGTCGCATAACCTTTCAGCTTTCCTTCTTTAAGAGCTTTAATCACAGCTTTTTCGTCAACCAAGACACCACGCCCGATATTTACAAGGTATTTGCCTTCCATGAGCTTGAGTGTTCTCTCGTTGATTATATGGTACGTCTCTTTTGTCGCCGGAAGTGCCAGAACAATGATGTCGCTCTGTTTGAGAACGTCTTCAAAGGACAGGTATTTTGCATTAACTTCCCTTTCTATGTCTTCTTTTCTGCTCCTTGACCAGTACAGTATCTCAGCCCCTAATGCTTTGGCCCTTCTTGCTATCGCTTTTCCAATTGCTCCCATGCCGAGAATTCCAACCTTTTTGCCGTAAACACTCTCAATATTCTTAAAGCTGCTCCACACAAGCTTTGGAGATTCCCATTTTCCCTGTCTGATAAATTTATCCGAATAGGCTATCTTCCTGAGCAGAGCAATCATTAAGCCGATGGCGAACTCTGCAACAACCTCACTCAAGACTCCGCTCACTTTAGTAACATAGATGCCTTTTTTTGTTGCTACGTTAATATCAACGTGATCATATCCCGCTGAATGACAGCTTATTACCTTAAGCCTTTCAGCTTTTTCAAGTATTTCAGCATCAATTTTGTTGAGAGGTGAGATTATAATGCCGTCGTATTGGTGGATTACTTCCATGAGATCTTCTTTCTCAGGATAAAGGAGAATATCAACCTCACAGTATTTTTTGAGTTCTTCCAGTGGTTTGCTTTTCATCTTGAACAATACAGCCACTTTCGGTTTCATGCTATCACCTTTAGACGTTTATCGAAACGAGCTAATAAATCTTTTTGATTCAAAGCGAAAAATTAAAAACTTCTTCTGAAGTCTTAAGGGGTAGGTGGTGTTATGAAGGTAGAACGAAACAAATGGCAGAACAACTTCAGCGAGTGGTACAATGAGCTTATCGAAACGGCTGGAATACAAGATAAAAGGTATCCGGTAAAGGGGATGAACATCTGGTTGCCTTATGGCCTTAGGATAATGAGGAACATTGAAAAGTTTATCCATGAAGAGATGGAGAGAACAGGACATCAAGAAGTTTTATTCCCAGCGTTAATTCCAGAGACCGAGTTCCAGAAGGAAGCCGAACACATAGCTGGATTTGAGGGAGAGGTATTTTGGGTGACTCACGCAGGTCACGATCCCTTAGATGTGAGACTGATACTCAGACCTACAAGTGAGACTGCCATGTATTCAATGTTCGCGCTTTGGATTCGCTCTCACGCAGATTTACCATTCAAAATATACCAGATTGTCAATGTTTATAGATACGAGACAAAGCATACAAGGCCACTGATTAGAGTTAGAGAAATCAGCAGGTTCTTCGAAGCTCATACAGCCCATGACAGCTTTGAAGATGCAGAGAGGCAGATAAAGGAGGATTTAGAGATATTTGACAACTTGGCTAAGAAGCTCGCATTACCTTATATTGTCTCAAAGAGGCCAGAGTGGGACAAGTTCCCGGGAGCTTATTACTCCCTCGGTGCAGAGGTTGTAATGCCCGATGGGAGAACTCTGCAGATAGGAACGATGCACAACTACAAGCAGAACTTCGCAAAGGCATATAACATAATGTATGAGAAAGAAGATGGAACCCATGAATATGTCCACCAGACAACCTATGGAATGAGCGAGAGGCTTCTCGCGGCGGTCATTGCTGTCCACGGCGACGATAGGGGAATGGTTCTCCCACCAACAATCGCACCGATTCAAGTGGTTATAGTTCCAATTCCAAAGAAGGACTCACCGTATGATGTCTTCGCCTATGCAAGGGAGATTGCTGAGGAGCTTAAGACCGCTGGCATAAGGGTTCATGCTGATGAGAGGGACATAAGGCCAGGAAGAAAGTTCTATGACTGGGAGCTTAAGGGGGTTCCACTGAGGATTGAAGTTGGTCCGAGGGATGTTGAAGGACAAAAGGCTGTGCTCGCAAGAAGAGACACCCTTGAGAAGTTCACAGTTGAGAGAGCTGAGCTTGTTGAAAAGGTCAGAGAAACACTTGATGCAATAATGGAGAACCTCTATGCAAGAGCTAAAGAGTTCCTCGACAGCCACATTAAGAGGGTTGACACACTTGAAGAGGCGAAAGAAGTCTTTGAAGACAGAAGAGGAGTCGTTGAAATCCCGTGGTGCGGTGAGGAAAGCTGTGGGCTTGAGATGGAAGAAATCCTTGATGCAAAGATGCTTGGAATCCCATATCCGGAGGAAGAGGCAAAAATTGAAGGCAAAAAGTGCGCTCACTGTGGAAAGGATGCAAAATTCATTGCAAGGTTTGCAAGGACTTATTGAACTCGTCTTTTTCTTTTCTCTTGGTGATTTATCATGATACTTGGAATTCATGACGGTCATGATGCCGGAGCTGTTTTAATTAAAGATGGAGAAATTTATGCAGTCAATGAGGAGAGGCTTAATCGAATTAAGCATTATCGCGGCTTTCCAAAATTAAGTATACTCAAAGTGCTTGAAATGGGGAATGTTACTCCAGATGAAGTTGAAATCATTGCAATTGCTGGCATCTTTAGAAAGCGCTCCCGTCTTTTGGAGCTTGAAGAAAACCTAAAGAAGATTTTTGGGAAAGATTTCAAGAGAAAAGTTCTCTATATTGAGCATCACCTTGCTCACGCAGCCTCAGCTTATCTCACTTCTGGCTGGAGAGAGGCTTTAGCTTTAAGCATAGACGCCGCTGGAGATGGCTTAAGCTCCTCAATCTACATCTGCAGAGATGGTGAGATGATTAGGATTGCCCAAAGCACGTATCTTGACTCTTTAGGAGATTTCTACGCATCGGTTACGGAGCTTTTGGGATTTAAGCCTATGAGGCATGAAGGCAAGGTTATGAGCCTGGCAGCTTATGGAAAGCCGAGCTATGATTTATCCGCGATAATTGAGCTTAATGATTTAACCTTTGAAAATCATCTCAAAATTGTTGGAATTGAGGCAACTAAGAAACTGGCTGAATTCTTCAATTTTCCCTTCGAGAGAGCTAAAGAAGTTTCTGCCAACTTAAAGAAGGGACGGCTCAGCGGAAAATTAGAGCAGAAAGCCATTGAGATAGCAGCATCAGCTCAGAAGCACTTGGAAAAGATTGTAGATGAACTTGGGCTTAAGCTTACAAAGTATGGAGTGCCCTTGGCTTATGCTGGAGGAGTTGCACAGAATGTTAAAGCAAACATGGTTTTAAGAAGGCACTTTCCAGATTTGTGGGTGTTCCCAGCTATGCATGATGGTGGTTTAGCCTTTGGAGCTGCGATTTATGTTAAATCACAGTTTGAAAGATTGAATAGTGGGTGGAAGCCATTTAAGCTGAAGCATGTTTATCTGGGACCTTCTTACTCTGAGAGTGAAATCGAGAAATTTTTGAGAAAAGAGAAAGCGAAATATGAGGAAATCAGTGATGTTCCCAGCTTCGTGGCTGATTCCCTAATTGATGGAAAAATCGTTGCTTTCTTCCAAGGAAAAATGGAGTTTGGACCGAGAGCTTTGGGTAACCGTTCCATTTTAGCTGACCCGAGGAATGAGAGTGTTAAAGAAAAGCTCAACTTGGCTTTGAAGAGAGATGTCTTCCAGCCATTTGCACCTACAATTTTAGAGGAGAGGATTGGGGATTATTTGGTTGACCCATATCCAAACAAGTTCATGACAATGAGCTATTGGGCCACAGAGGAGTTCATAAAAGAGGCACCAGCCGTTGTCCATGTTGATGGCACAACAAGACCCCAGACCCTTGAGGAAGAGGATAATCACACTTATTACAACATAATTAAGCACTTTGAGAAGCAGAGTGGGGTTGGTGCCGTGCTAAATACCTCATTTAATATGCACGGTGAGCCAATAGTTTGCTCACCTGAGAATGCGCTGAGGACGTTCAGAAAGGCAAGGCTTGACGTGCTGGTTTTGGAGAAGTTTGCTGTTTATTTGTAATTTTTCGACTCTATTTTTCTTAAATCGAATATTTTACAGCGGCAAAATTATAAATCTCAAAGCTGAGTTCATTTTGGTGATTTTCATGGCGCTAAGTGATGTATTAGAGCGTGTAAATCCTTCTGAAATTAGAAAACTTTTTGATTTAGCTCAAGGTATTGAGGGAATAATCTCATTAGGAATCGGAGAGCCGGATTTTGATACGCCGGAGCATATCAAGGAGTATGCAAAAGAAGCTTTGGACAAGGGGCTAACACACTATAGCCCCAATGCTGGAATCTTAGAGCTTAGAGAAGCAGTTGCTGAAAAGCTGAAAAGGGATAATGGCATTGATGCAGATCCTAAGACGCAAATTATGATAACTGTCGGCGCTAATCAAGCCTTACTGATGGGATTTGCCACATTCCTTAAAGGTGGAGATGAAGTTTTAATCCCCTCACCGATGTTTGTCAGCTATGCTCCCGCTGTTATTCTAGCTGGAGGAAAGCCGGTTGAAATCCCAACTTATGAAGAAGATGAATTCCGCTTGAATGTTGATGAGCTTAAGAAGTATGTAACTCCAAAAACGAGAGCTCTGATACTCAACAGCCCAAACAATCCAACCGGGTCAGTTCTAACTAAAAAAGACCTTGAAGAAATTGCAGACTTTGTAGTTGAGCATGATTTGATGATTCTAAGCGACGAAGTTTACGAATATTTTGTTTATGACGGTGTTAAGAACCACAGCATCGCTTCTCTTGATGGAATGTTTGAGAGGACCATCACGATAAATGGTTTCTCAAAGACTTTTGCAATGACCGGCTGGCGTTTGGGCTTCGTTGCTGCTCCAGAATGGATCATTGAAAAAATGGTTAGATTCCAGATGTACAATGCAACTTGTCCCGTGACGTTTGTTCAGTATGCGGCTGCTAAGGCTCTGAGGGATGAGAGGAGCTGGAGGGCTGTTGAGGAGATGCGCAAGGAATACGACAGAAGGAGGCAGATGGTCTGGAAGCGCTTAAATGAAATGGGACTGCCGACAGTCAAACCTAAAGGTGCTTTTTATATCTTCCCACGCATAAAAGACACCGGACTAACGAGCAAAGAGTTCAGCGAGCTGATGATCAAGGAGGCAAAAGTTGTAGTGGTTCCAGGAAGTGCTTTTGGAAAGGCTGGAGAGGGCTATATAAGAATCAGCTATGCAACAGCTTACGAGAAGCTTGAGGAAGCTATGGACAGAATGGAGAAAGTGCTGAAGGAGAAGGAGTTAGTATAATGTTATGCTCACTTTCCTTTCTTCATTTATGTCAATCACGGCATAATGCCCTCTGAAAAGAGGGCCTGGGTTTACTATAAGCGTTTTTCCAATT
>JALTMZ010000070.1 GCA_027001105.1 Thermococcus sp. | reverse complement strand
TGCCGAGGAGTTTATAAATTGCACAGAAGCCGGTAAGTCCGGTCACCAGTGCAATCAGCCCGACTATCAAAAGCACAGTCTTGTAGGGCACGTTCATGCCCGCCCAGACTCCGAGCAGTACTATGCTTATAACTATCCTCAAAATCCTGTCGAGGGTCCCCTCGTTCCTCTCCATTGAAATCACCTCAATTTTTAGAAAATTCCGAAATGGTTATATTTATTTCCCAGGAAATTGAAGGCAAAAGCCTTCAAAATGAAGGTGGTTTTATGGACGAACGCGACCTGCTGATATACCGCCTGCTGAGGAAGAACGGCAGGATGAAGGTGTCGGAGATAGCGAGGGAGCTGGGGATAAGCCATCCCTCCGCGAGGGAGAGACTTGAAAAGCTGGAGGGGCGGAGGGACTTAAGGGTTCAGGCACTGCTGAACATCAGGAAGAGGGGCTTTGTCTCCGCGGTGGTGAACCTCAAGGTTCGGAGCATGGATGAAGCGGAAAGGCTGGCCGATGTTTTTGCAAAGTGCCCGAGAACGGTCTTCGTCGCCACGACAACCGGCAAGTACAACCTAAACCTGGCGCTCATAGCGGAGAGCTACCCTGCCCTTGAAGCTACCATAGAGAACACGATACGGCCTATGGAGTCCGTCAAGGAGATGGACGTTTCTCTGGGCTCGTCTCCGGCCTATCCAGAGTTCGTTGACTTCAAGCTGGAGCCCACGAGGAAAGTTGCCCCCTGCGGAAAGGTCTGCACGGAGTGCTACATCTACGGCAAGAAGTGCTGGGGCTGTCCGGCGACGGTTTACTTTATGGGTCTAAAAGAGAGTAGGAAATGGGGATATCTTTGACTTCCTTTTTTCTTTTGTTTTGTTGTTCTGTGAATTATATTCCCGTATATCCTCACATAAATCAGTTTGCTTTTTAAGATAATTAAGTTTGTCCTTCAAAATGACATGTTTCTAATTTCAGAACTTTTCACTTTGTTAGGCAAACCTATATAAGTTAGGCTCGCCAACATAATGTTGAGGTGAATTCCATGGTGAAGGTTGGAGAAATCGTTCCGGACTTCGAGGCCGATGCGTACCTCCCCGAGAAGGACGACATCGGAAAGGTCAAGCTTTCGGACTACAGGGGCAAGTGGGTTGTTATTGCCTTCTACCCGGCTGACTTCACCTTCGTCTGCCCGACGGAGCTTGAGGAGCTGGCCGACTATTACGAGGAGTTCAAGAAGGAAGGGGCTGAAATCCTCAGCGTTTCGACCGATACCGCCTACGTCCACAAGGCCTGGCACGACACTTCTCCCGCAATAAAGAAGATAAGATACCCCATGCTCGCCGATCCGGCGGGGAAAATAAGCCGGCTCTTCGGAACCTACATCGAGGACGAGGGCGTTTCATGGAGGGCCACCTTCATAATAGACCCCGACGGAAAGGTCGTCCACATGGAGATGCACGACCTCAGCATAGGAAGGAGCGCGAAGGAGATTCTCAGAAGGCTCAGGGCTTCCAAGTATGTAAGAGAACACCCCGGTCAGGTCTGCCCGGCCAGCTGGGAACCCGGAAAAGAAACTCTCAAAGTGAGCTTGGACTTAGTGGGAAAAATTTGAGCTCTGTCATTTTCCATTTTGTAAATTTTTGCAAGGCTTTCTCTTGAAATGGTAAGTAACAGATATGTGCATATCCGGGAATGGGTATTGACTTTAAATTATGGAAGATAATGGTTTGAAATCTTATCTCTAAATTTCGAAAATTGATATTTTGATGTACATCATACCAGCGTTTTTAACTAACGATTCGAAATTTCGATTTGGTAAAGATAAACATTATAAGCAAGCAAAATTAGATTAGGTTGACCTAAGAATTTACGAGGTGTATAAAGATGATCGGACAGTTCCTTATAACGTTCAGAGAGGCACTTGAAGCAGCAATAATAGTGGCTGTGATAATCGCATACTTAAAAAGAACCAACAGAAATAATCAAATCAAAGATGTCTGGACTGGTGTTGGACTTTCCCTTTTAGTGAGTACTATGTTGGGTGTAATGATTCTCAAGTTTTATGGAGGTTTTGAAGAGAAGGAGCTCTTCGAGGGTGTTGCGTCGTATATAGCGGTGGTGGTCCTTACGAGTATGATATACTGGATGGCCACCAAAGGAAAGAACATTAAAGCTGAGATAGAAAGCAAGGTAAGTAAGGCAATTAGTCCCCTTGCGTTAATCGGTTTTACTTTTATAGTGGTCTTTAGGGAAGGGCTCGAAACGGTGTTGTTCTTGACCCCTTTTGCTACTCAGGATTTAAGCGGTACTTTAGCCGGCCTCGTAACAGGTCTCATTGGCGCTTTAGTGTTGGCTTATCTTATATATGGGGTCGGTATGAAGATAAATCTAAGAACTTTCTTTTACTACACTTCAATTTTATTGGTCTTTGTGGCAGCGGGCTTAGCGGGTTATGGAACCCATGAGCTCATTGAATGGGGGCAGGAGGAAGGATTTAATCTTGGCTTTCTTGGGGAGAAGGCATATGACTTAGGAATTCCAAGCGATAGCATATGGTCCCACAAAGGTGCAATAGGTTCAGTATTCGCAGTGCTTTTTGGCTACTCTACAAAAATGGAATGGGGAAGGATTATTGTTCAATTTGGTTATCTCATGTTCGGACTTTATCTTGTCCTTAGAGCTTATGGTAAAGAGCCTAAATTAAATGCCAAAAGGGAAAGAACCAAAACAGTGGGGTGAATTCTTTATTTTATTTATCAAAAACGGTAATGCCAAAAGACAAATAAGGATGAAGAAATATTCAAACTTGGTGAGTTAAGTGAAAGTTGAGGAATTTGAGAAGATAGCCTTGGTTGGAGCATCAAAAAATCCAGCTAAATACGGGAATATAATACTCAAAGATCTTTTAAAGAAAGGTTTTAAAGTGCTGCCGGTAAATCCAAACTATGACGAGATAGAGGGAATTAGGTGCTATAAAAGTGTCGAGGAGCTCCCCAAGGATGTTAATGTAATAGTTTTTGTGATTCCTCCAGAGGCATGTCTTCAGGCTGTAAAGAGAGCCGTTGAGACTGGCTTCAAAAAGCTGTGGTTCCAGCCAGGCGCTGAGAGCGAGGAAATCAGAGAATTTTTGGAGAGTCACAATGTAGATTATAGCTTTTACAGATGCATAATGGTGGAGACATAGGTGATGTCCATGAAGTTTTACTACGTTAGAAGATTCGAAAGAGATTTGGATGAGCTTTGGGAAGAGCTTAAAAGGAAAATCGAAGAAGAGGGTTTCCTTATAGTGGGAGAGAGAATCCCGGTAAGCATAGTGGAAAGAGAAGACGGGATTATAGCGGATTACCATGTGCTCTTCATATGTGACCGTGAAGTAGTTGCGGAACTCGTCAAGCTTGATCCCAATATTGGAGCGCTAATGCCCTGTACTGCATTTGGCTATGTTAGGGAGGATGGAGTTTACATTGGCATTGGACTTCCGAGCGTTGCTTGGAAAATCGCAGGGGAAAAAGTTGTTGAGCTCATGAAACCTATGGAGGAAAAGCTCAAAAAAATAATTGACTCCCTCTAATTTTCAATTTTTAAAATTTTTGCTGTAATAAATTTCCATTTTGAAAAAGATAAGGGCAATAAGCTTTCATACTTAGTTTAAACTGGTGATGCAAATGGCGAAGGTTGTTTTAAAGATCAAGAACATGAGCTGCGGGCACTGTGCAATGACAATTAAGAGGGCTTTGGAAAAAATTGGGGCTAAAGCTGAGGTCAGCCTTGAGGAGAAGAGGGCTGTCGTTGAATATGACGAGTCAAAGCTCAAGGTTGAGGATTTGATTAATGCCGTTGCAAAGTTTGGTTACGAAGCGGAGGTGGCTTGAATGCCCATAGATCCAGTTTGTGGGATGGAAGTTGGTGAAGAGACAGAATTTAAGGTAGAATATGAGGGGAAGGTCTATTACTTCTGCTCCCCGCACTGCAAGGCCCAGTTCGAGGCAAACCCGGAAAAGTATATCAAGAAGGAGCACATGCAACATACCATGCATTCTCACGAGCACGAACACAAGAGGCACGGGTGCTGCCACTGAACTTTCTTTTTCTTTTCTCTCTTTTAAGGAAGGTGGATGCAAATGAATGAGTACGATTTTCTTATTGTTGGGGGTGGAGCGGCTGGCTTCGCTGCAGCTTTAAAAGCGAATGAACTCGGTGTAAAGACGCTCATGGTTAATCGGGGCCCCATTGGGGGAACGTGTGTAAACGTTGGGTGTGTTCCGACGAAGTACGTCCTAACTGCCCTAGAACTTAAGAAAAGGGCGCTGGTAAACCACTACTCCGGCTTAAGCTTCAGCGTTGAGGAGTTCGATTTTGGAAAACTGCTGGAGGGGAAGGACGAACTCGTGAGAAAGCTAAGACGGGAAAAGTATGAGAAAGTCTTGGAGAGTCTTGATAATGTTGACTATGTCAGCGGTTCCGCGAGGTTCAAGTCAAACTGTGAGGCCGTGGTAAACGGCGAGGAGGTCAAGTTTAAAAAAGCCCTCATCGCAACGGGGGCAAGGGCGAGGGTTCTGCCTATAAAAGGGATTGAGGACATAAAAGACAGAGTTCTGACCCATGTTGAAGCCCTTGAGCTTAAGGAGCTTCCGGATTCCGTCCTGGTCATCGGCGGGAGGACCCAGGCTCTGGAATTTGCCCAGATCTTTGCGAGGGCCGGAAGTAAGGTAACTCTTCTGCAGAGAAGCGTTAGGATCATGCCCCAGGCTGAACCCGAACTCGCAATAGAACTTGAGGACATCTTAAGGGAGGAGGGCATTGATGTAAACACCTCCGTGAGGATAAAACGCTTTGAGAGGACGGAAGATGGTGTCAGGGTTCATGCTGAAGTAATGGGAAAGGAAAAGACGTTTGAAGGGGAGTACGTTTTCTTCGCAACCGGGAGGGAGCCCAACACCTCTGATCTTGGCCTTGAAAACACGGACGTTAAAACCGACGGGAAGGGTTTTGTGATCGTGGATAAAACCCTAAAGGCCAGTGAAAACATCTATGCAGCTGGAGATGTAATAGGTGAACCAATGCTAGAGACGGTCGCCGCTAAGGAGGGCTTTATCGCTACAACGAATGCTTTGGAGAACAAAAGTGTTGAGATGGATTACAGAGTAGTGCCGAGAGTTGTCTTCACGGATCCACAGCTCGCAAGCGTTGGCCTAACTGATGGGGAAGCACAAAAGCTTACAAAATGTCTGTGCAGTACAGTGGAGTTCTCAAACGTCCCAAAAGCTCTAATAACCGGCGAGGAGAGGGGCTTAATAAAGATGGTCATCAATGCGGAGACAAAAGAAATTCTCGGAGTCCACATCCTCGCACACAACGCCACCGAAATAATCCACGAGGCTGTGATGATAATAAGAAATGGAATGACGGTGGATGATGTTCTCGACACTTTACACGTCTTCCCGACGATGAGCGAGGCGATAAAGCTGGTGGCGCTCTCCTTCAAAGGGGACATCTCAAAAATGCCGTGCTGTGCCCTTTAATTTTTCTTTTAACAACTCTTGCCTTTTAGGAAGGGATGGTCAGAAAGTGTCACTTTGCTCAAAAGAATGCAACTTTGTATTATCCCTCTATTTTTTGTGTGAAATACGTTTATAATCTCCCCTTTTGTATTCTTCATCATGACCCACCACTACGGCTATGTAAGTGCTCTCTCAGCGGCTCTGCTCTTTGGAATGAGCTCAACGCTGAATAAAATCGCCCTTAGAAATGTTCATCCGATGATAATAGCGGGAAGCATTTATCTAACGGCGGGGATAGTTTTAATGCTCCTCCGCTTTACGCCGCTCAAAGACAAAATCCTTGAAAGGCTTGAATTTAAGGTTAAAACTCAGGAATATTTCTCAGGGCGAGACCTCTTGCTATTGACTTTTATAGTGCTCTTTGGCTCCTTTTTGGCACCTCTTTCGTTCATGTTTGGCTTAAATAAGACAACAGCCGTCAATGCGTCCCTCCTGCTCAACACCGAGATGCTGTTCACCGTTTTAATGGCCCTTTTGGTCTTTAAAGAAAAAGCCTCAAGAAGAAGCATTACCGGAATTCTCTTAATCTTAATTGGAACTGCTGTGATCTCAACGGAGAACTTCAGGGAGGTAGAGCTGAGCAGAGGCATCCTTGGGAATATCCTGATAATCTTAGCGGGCCTTTCATGGGCGGTGGACAACAATTTGAGCAAGCTGTTAAGCGTTAAGAGAAATCTGCTTTTAGTGACTTCACTAAAAGGGCTGTTTGGAGGGAGCGCGCTGTTGATTTTAGCCTCTCTAATTGGGATCCCCTT
>JALTMZ010000069.1:4734-6343 GCA_027001105.1 Thermococcus sp. | reverse complement strand
TTTCATTTGCACTTATTTTTGTTGGCTTTACAAAGCTTGGAATTTTCGGACTGGTTCTTATTTTGGTTGCTCTCATTTATGAAAAGGGTATATATCAAGTTCTTGATTCCCTGCTGAAGTTTTGGGAAAGTGTGGGACTTAAAGGATTAGTCCTGACTCTGAGAAGTTATTTAGAGCGGATACATATGGGATGGAGTGAAGCAAAAGAGAACAGAGTGGTTCTTCTAATATCTTTTCTGCTTTCTGCAGTGATAATTTTCCTTCAGGTTTTTGGTATTATTACAGTTGGAAAAGCGTTCAATTTAGAAATTTCAGTGAAGCAGGCTTTATATGGGTTCCTGATGAGCGTCCTCTTTGCTTCCGTCAGCGGCATTCCCGCAGGCTTTGGAGCAAATGAGTTTGGGCTTGTTCTTGGAATCGGCGCTTCCACTAAGGCAACAATAACTGCATTTATTTATAAGTTTCTTTTTCAGTACATGTACTCGATAATAGGTGCAGTGGTGTTTTATGGGGCTTTAAGTGGAGGTGATAAAAAATGAAGGTAGCCCTTGTTAGCGATTGGTATTATCCAAAAATCGGCGGCGTTGCAAGCCATATGCACCATCTGGCACTAAAGCTTAGAGAAATGGGACATGAGGTTGCGATTATTACAAACAACAGAGAAACAGGCAGAGAAGAGGAATTAACAAAGAAGGGGATTAAACTTATAAAAATTCCCGGTGTAGTAAGCCCAATTCTTGAGGTGAATATTTCATACAGTCTAAAATCAACAAGGGAGCTCAATGAATTTCTAAAAGAGTTTGACGTTGTTCACTCCCATCATGCATTTACACCATTGGCATTAAAAGCTGCAAAGGCTGGGAGGAGAATGGGAAAGGCGACAATACTGACAACCCACACCATCTCTTTTGCCCATGAATCAAAGCTCTGGGAGGCTTTGGGCTTAACGTTTCCTATGTTCAGCAATTACCTGAGGTATCCCCATAAGATAATTGCAGTTAGCAAGGCTGCCAAAGCCTTTATAGAGCATTTCACGGATACTCCAATAGAGATCATTCCAAATGGCGTTGATGATAAGCTCTTTACACCAAAATGGGATAAGGAAAAGATTAAAGCTGAATTTGGGATTGATAACAAGGTTGTGCTGTATGTAAGCAGAATGAGCTATCGAAAAGGTCCTCATGTTCTTCTCAATGCCTTCTCGGAAATTGAAGATGCGACTCTGGTTATGGTGGGCTCTGGGGAGATGCTTCCTTTCTTAAGAGCACAAGCAAAGTTCTTGAGGATTGAGGATAGGGTTAGGTTTTTGGGATACGTGGATAGCAAGATGTTACCAAAGATTTTTGGGATGGCAGATATTTTTGTTCTTCCCTCAATAACAGCCGAGGCATTTGGAATTGTGATCTTGGAGGCAATGGCATCGGGTTTGCCGGTTATCGCAACAGATGTAGGGGGAATTCCCGAAATTGTGAGAGAGAGTGAAAGTGGGCTTTTGGTTCCTCCGGGCAATGAACTTGAGCTGAGAAAAGCAATTCAAAAGCTTCTCCTTGATGATAATCTTAGAGAATGGTTTGGGAATAACGGGAGGAGAGCTGTAGAGGAAAGATAC
>JALTMZ010000069.1:0-4724 GCA_027001105.1 Thermococcus sp. | reverse complement strand
CTCCTGGGACAAGATTGCAAAGCAGATTGAAAAAACTTATGAAGAAATTCTGTCAAAAATCTGAAGGGGATTAAAATGCACATGGAAAATTTGACATGGGATGAATTTGATGAGATCAAGAAGAAAATCGACACTGTAATTCTACCGATTGGGAGTGTTGAGGCTCATGGAAAGCATTTGCCTCTTGGCACTGATGTCTTTGCTCCAGTTGAAATAGCAAAGAGGGTTGAAACCCAGCTGAGGGAGAAAGGAAAAGAAATCCTAATTGCACCCCCAATCTGGTATGGACATAGTTTTGTTCTTGATGTCTTTCCAGGAACTATAAACGTTAAAGCAGACACCCTGAGGAGATACGTTAGAGATGTTATGGCAGAATTTGCAGAAGAAGGTTTCAGAAAAATCATCTTGCTGAATGGGCATGGTGGGAATTACTATCCGCTTGTTGAAGCTGCTGAAGAGGTTGCCGGGAGATACAATGTTGAAGTATGGCTGATAAACTGGTGGATTGACTTTAGAGAAGACATTTTGAGCATATGCTCTTCTCAAGGTCACGCTGGAGAAGACGAGACATCTGTTATTCTGGCAATAAAGCCGGAACTGGTCAAAATGGAAAAGGCTGAAGGCGAAAAGAGAACTTCGAAAGTCAGAAAAATCAGAAAGGATATAGCCCTTGAACTGTTTCCAAATGGCGTAAATGATGATCCAAGAGGTGCAACAAAAGAGAAAGGTGAGGCAATTTTAGAGGTTGTCAGCAAAAAAATTGCCCGCTTCATCTTGGAAGATTGAGATGAGGAACATGGAGGAAGTATTTAAAGAAATAGAAAAAAGGATAAAGAGGCTGGAAGCTGAGATTGAATTGGCAGAACAGAGGTTAAAATTACTTGAAGAAACAGGAGCAGCCCATAAATATAGGATCTGGGAGAAAAGAAAAGACTATTCTGAGTACTACCTAATTTTAATTGCATTATGGTTAGTTGTTGGTATGATGTTTTTATATTACATTAAAAGCCGGTATGCTCAGAGGATACCCCTTTCTCTCACTCCATACGTGGTTCTCGTTGTTGTATTGATATCCTTCCCTTTAGGCTACCTCATTTGGAAATCCATGCACAGGGAGGCTATTGAAAGCCCACTGGATTACCTTCATAAAAGGGAAAAAAGTGCACGCATTGTTCTGAATGAATTCTATCTTCCTTTAAAGGAAGCTCTGAAAAGGCAAGACAAGGAGAGGCTTCGTCTCCTTGCAGATACCCTGCTCACGAATCTGAGCTTGGCGGAGGCAATAGAGAATATAAATGAAGGAAATCCAAAAATAATGGCGTATGCTCTTTATCTTTATATTAGCAGGGATAAATACCCCAATCTTAAAGATGACATAGAGGAAGCAGTGGCTCTTTTAAGAAACAAGCCGTTAAAAGCCCTGATGATGTCTCTCCTTAAGAAAAGTTGAGAAACTTTATAACCAGATATTCTGGAGTACCTTTGGGGATACAAATGAGATTTGAAGTCTTGAGTAAGGACGATATGATCGAACTTTCAAAGGAGCTTAGCAAAGCCGGGATTATGAACAAAACAAAAGAAGAACTTGGGTGGGAAATCCAGCATTTTATCATGATCAAAGGAAGGTACTCCGAGCTGGTTGTAAAAAGTGAAGGTTTTGATGTGATTGATGAAAAGCTTGGTGAGATTCAGCAGTCTTTTGAAATGCTTATGCAAAATTGGCAGATTGGAGATGAAAAGAAAATCGATGAACTGTTTGACGAGGTTGACATAAACAGGCTTGTAGTGCTGTCAGCACTGATTGAAGGCGGGTATGTTGTTGGAGAAGAAAAATTAAAGCTCATCAAAAAACCCAAGCTTGATGATTTAGTTATTGAGCTGAGGTTCCCGATAGATGAAGTTGAGGAGTTTTTAGATGAGCTTGAGGAGAAGATGAATGCAAAGCTTATAACAGAGTTCACGTTTGTAAAGAGATACTATGTTGAGGTTCTTGAAGTTGAGAAGGAGTTGATCCAAGAGGCGCTTGAGATAGCAGAGAAATATGCAACTGAAGAGTCTTTAGTGGATGCAATGTTTGTAGGAGTTGCAAAATCAGCATTGGCAGAGATAATCCTTGAGATGGTTAAGAGGAAGAACAGAAAAAACGAGCTTATTGAGGCTCTGCTTGAAAGGGAGCCCATTCCAATAGAAGGAAGGAGAGAGAAAGTAAACATTTACTTTGACGAAGAAGCTCTGGAGGATCTCCTTAAAGAGTTGCAAAGTTTGGGGTACATCAAGGTCAAGGGCAACAGAATCTGGTGGTGACCTTGCTTAAAGTTGTTGGAAATGATTTTGTAAGACGTTATAGACTACAGCAATCTCTTGAAGCCCTTGAGAGAGTTAAAGAAATAATTGGTGAACAAGCCTATAAACGACTAAAGGCATTAGTTGAGTATAGGCTCTTTGGCAAGGACTTTGATAGGGCACCTATCAATGAAAAAATAGCTGTAGCATTTTCTGCTGGTAGTGACAGTACGGCAACGGTGAAGATTCTTAGATGGGCGGGCTTTGATGTTGTTCCAGTTATGGTGAAGCTACCTCAAATAAGAGAGCCTGTCCTTTGGAATGCTCAGTCGTATGGTGCTGTTTTTGTTGAAATCCCAGATTATATGGAAAAAATAAGCAAACAGATCGAGAAAGGTGCTCCAATTTGTGGTAAATGTCACTCAATGATAATGGCGGCTGTTGAGGAGTATGCAATTAAGGAGGAGATTAAAATAGTTGCTTCTGGAGATTTGCTGAGCGTGGGGAGCATCTCAATATATCCAAAGGGAAAAGTTGTCAGGCTAAATCTTCCTGCCTTTCTTGCTATGGATAAAAGAGAAGCGATAGCAGTCCTTGGGAGGAAGTATGCCCTCGGATTCGGATGTTCGCTATGGAAATCAGCTGCTCGTAAGTCACCAGTTTTGAAAAAATTTGCCATTCAAAGAGTCCTGAGGGAGCTAAGAGCGGGAGCCATTGACGATGAGATTGCGAGAAAGCTTATATTAGATGTGCTTCAAAAATAAACAAGCATTGCTCAAAAATGACCCAAAAGGTTTAAATTTGTTATCTAAAAGGAAAGTTTAGATGAAGAAAATGGACGAATAAAAGAAAGTTGAAGAGGTAAAGCTCAGCAAAGAAGTTATATTGGAGAAGCTTAAGGAAGTTGTGGATCCCGAGATAGGGATTGATGTCGTTAATTTAGGATTGATATATGAGCTGGAGATAAGGCCTGACAATACCGTGTATGTTAAAATGACCATGACAACACCAGGCTGTCCTCTGACCATGTGGCTTTTAAAAGCCGTTGAGGAGAAAATACTCGAAATCCCAGGAGTTAAAGATGCTGAAATTGAGCTCACCTTTGATCCTCCATGGTCACCGGAAAGGATAAGCGAAGAATATAAGAAGAAGCTTGGTCTTCTTTAGTGTATTCGGTCCGTTCTTTTTTCATTTTAAGCTTTGAGGATACAACGAAAGGTTTATATCATAAGGTTTTTAACCTTTTATTGGTGATGCCAATGGCCAAGTGGAAGGTCTGGGTGGACAGAGAAATGTGCATTGGGTGTGGAGTTTGTGCAAGCATCTGTCCAGACGTTTTTGAAATGGACGATGAAGGAAAGAGCTATGCTAAAATAGAGCTGATTGATGAAAACCTCTATGATTGCGCAAAAGAAGCAGCTGAGTCCTGTCCTGTCAGCTGTATCAATATCGAGCAAATAGAATGACGTATTTTCTTTTATCCTTTTGGAGATTCTCGATTATACACCTTTGGTTATCGAAATTCTTTTAAGTTTTCATTTCCCTTTTTCTCTTGGAAACTGCTTTGGAGGTGCCAAAAATGAAGGTTAAGCTCGATAAGGACACATGCATTGGGTGTGGAGTTTGTGCAAGCATCTGTCCAGACGTTTTTGAAATGGACGACGATGGAAAGGCAAAGGTCATTATGGAAGAGACAGACCTCGAGTGTGCAAAGGAGGCAGCTGAGAGCTGCCCAACAGGATCAATTACAATCGAGGAGTGATTTCTTTTTTATTTTCTTCATATTTAAAAACAGAGGAGAAGGGTAGGGATTCTATTCTAAGCTGAGATTGAATTTTCTTGCCTGTTCAAGTACGTATTCCCTTATTTCCCTGGCTTTTGGAAGTTCAGCAACAATTTCACCGTTTTCAATAAGTGGCTTTAAGAGCGGTTCTACTTTTGCCCCGCATGTTGGGCAGCGTTCGAGCTTCTTTTCGACTGGGACTCTATGGTAGTGTCCGTTTTCACAGCGGTAAACCTGCTTCCTTCCGCTCAACTTGCCCCTCTTTGTTACTGGCTTTCCTTCTATCTCCACTATGTCAAGTGAGAAATCAACGGGCTTTGCTGAAGCTATTGAGCCGCCTACTCCGAAGGCATCAGCAACATCGACAAGCTCTTTTATGCTTTCTTCATCAAGCCCACCGCTGAGGAAAATCTTAACATGGTTATACCCTCTCAAGTCAAGCTCCCAGCGAACCTCTTCTACTATCTTTCTAAAGTTTCCTCTTCTTGAGCTTGGAGTATCCAGGCGGACAGCAAACAATCTCTCCCCCAGAGCCTCAGCCGCCATCAACGCCTCGAACTTCTCGTCGCAGAAGGTGTCAACCAACGCGGTTCTCGGGACTTCTGGTTCAACAACTTCATCGAAATATTTCCATGCCTTTACTTGATCTCCAACTGTC
>JALTMZ010000068.1 GCA_027001105.1 Thermococcus sp. | reverse complement strand
TAACACTCGTTTTACAAGCCCTATTACCTGCAATGGCGTTTGCTGACAGGGAAGTAACTTTTGAGATAACCGGAGGGACAGATGTCCCGTGGTCGCCACCGGTTGATTATCTCAAAAACGTTACCTTCTTCGCTCTCGAAAAGCTGGGACTTAGGGCGGAGGTTGAAATAAGGAGGAGAGGGCATTATCCCAAAGGTGGAGGGATTGTTATAGGAAAAGTTGAACCCTGGGAAGAGAAAAGAGAGCTCAGGGCTACAAGATTTACAAAAATTGAGAGCTTTGAAGGGATAAGTCACGCAGTAAAGTTGCCATCTCACGTTGCAGTGAGGCAGGCAAAGGCAGCAAAGCAGGTGATTGAGAGGGCTTATCCCAATATACCTATTAATATTATAGAGGAGTACTACGAGCGAGACAAAGACCCTCACTTAGGTCCGGGGAGCGGAATTGTTGTATGGGCAAACACCGATGTCTTACGCTTAGGCGGTGATGCACTTGGAAAGAGGGGCAAACCTGCAGAGGTAGTGGGAGAAGAAGCGGCAAGAGAGCTTTTAGACCAGCTCAAGCCGAGGCATGCTGTGGATAAGTTCCTCGGAGACCAGCTCATCCCGTTTTTGGCTTTTGCCGGTGGTGAAATATGGGTGAGCGAGATTACAAAGCATTTAGTGACGAATGTTTGGGTCGTCGAGCAGTTCTTTGGAAAAGTGTTTGAAGTTGACGGAGAAATCGGGAAGCCGGGAAAGGTTAGGGTCGTGAGGAGTGTAGAAACTTAAGTTACTACTCCTCCATCTCCACTTCATAAACTTTTTTTGGATTCTCAACGTGGATTTTGTAAACATCTTCTTCAGTGAAGATCCCCTGCTGGAGGAAAGCTTTCGTTCTCTTTGGTACAGTTTTTGGTCCCAACACTGCTCCGGGTCTTCTTTTATCATCAATGTAATCGGTCTCCATGAAAAACCTGTTCCCCTGCATTATAGCCTCCATCATAGCTTTTTTGCTCGCCAGGATTGAGGGAAAAACTCCAACTTCCTCTGCAATTTTCACAAGAGGTGGGGAGTAGTGCTTGACAACTTTATATGGCTTTATCCCAACTTCCCTAACTATTTTTCCAAGCTCTCTGAACTTCTCTTCTGTGAAGCTTTCTGTATGCAGTTGAACAGCACAATCAGCTTCTTTAGCAAGAGCCATTCCATATTTCATCAGCTCAATGCTTGCATTCCAAATCTCCTCGCTAACCTCAAAATGAGGTCTGCCAATTTCTCCGATGGCTATCGCCTTACCCTCAAGGCACAGCTTTTGGGCATATTCCAGAGCTTTCATGACCTCATCCTTGGCATATTCCAAGCCCTTCTTTTCGGCCAAATACACAAACTCGGCTGGATGAATGCCAACAACTGCAAAAGCCTTCACTGGAGTCTCTTTGTTTATTTTTTCAACGAGCTCTATGTGAAAGTCCATAGCCTTTATGAAGTCCTCTGCTTTCATCCCAGCAAAGCCGTAATCGTGAGCTGTTTTGTAGACCACATTGAGATGTGTCCCGCCTGCTCTGTGGAACTGCTTTACTGCCTCAAGAAAGAGCCCCTTAAAGGGATCAACGTGAAAATGATTGTCGAATATCATCATTTTTGTCACCAAAAAGAGCTAAGCTTATGGACTTTTAAGCCTTAAGTCATGATTGATAAACTTCAAGAAGTTCTCCATCATTGACATCCATTTTGTTCTCGAGCATTAAGGCAACAACGTCACCAGAAACTGCAAAATCGACTTTTTTGCGGTTTTTCTCAATATTCCTCACTATCCCAATGTCTCTTCCTTTAAGCTTATACCCTGGATATATAATCCCATCAATTACCTCGCCAGCAAGCACCTGCTTTCCAAAAATATTAAAAACTTGAAGGACTCTAAACTTCCCAACTGGCTTTCTTGAGACTATTTCAATTTTATTGATTTCTCTTTTAGGTTTTTTAAAGATCCCCCTAAAAATGCCCATTTTCACTGTCCCCAGTACTGGAATAGGTCATCAAGTTCTATTATGAGGGACTTTCCAACCAAGTCAAGCGATGAGCATTTCCCAATCCTTAACACTGCTTTTCTTGGATGGGATTCTGTATATATAACAGTACTTGCAATCCTCTCAAAGAAAGGAAGAGGATTCACTGGTGCTTTTTCCGTGATATTTTTGTTAATTATATATACCGCTATGCGACTTTTTTCGCCTAAGAAAGATATCAATTCGGAGATTACATCCATGACATCACTGGGTTTTGTTGATAAGTAAAAAAGATTTTCAATTCCCAGTACGAGGTTTATGGCATTACTCTTCTCCTTGTAAACTTCTCTAACTGCCAAGCGGTACTTCTCCCTATAAGCACCTTCCAATGATATGTGCTGGCGAACGTTTCCAACTCTGTTTGTGCCTCCAACTTTGATAACGGTGATGTTTTCAAAAAACGTAGTGTTTATCCCAATGAACTCCAAGTGCTGTTTAATAACATAAAGTGAGTCAAGAATATCATCTACAATAACTGGAACACCCTTCTGAGATGCATACTCAACAAAAAACAAAAATGAAAATTCGGGAATTAATGATTCATCATATATTAGCAGTACCGTCTCCCCCATTTTCAGGGAGTCCATAATTCGAGTTACAGCCTCAAATGCTCTTCTCATAATGTGTCCCCAATTATATCAAATCCCTCAAATTTTATAATGATTTTGATTTAACAAAAATTGATTGGAATAGAAGGCTAAATCCTAACAAAGTGCACCGAACAGGAGATACATGGGTCAAAGGCTCTGACAGTTTCTTCAAGCTTGTGCTTCAGAAAGTTTTCATCTACAGCGCCATAGTGCTTTCTTGCCTCCTCATAAAGGCTCAGCTCCATCAATGCATGGTTTAATGCAGTGGGGGTTATTATGTTTGAATAAGCGATGTTTCCATTTTCGTCAATCCTGTAGTGATGAATGAGAACCCCTCTGGGAGCCTCAACGTATCCTATTCCCTCTCCCTCTTTAGGCTCTATTGGAACGTTTTCCCCTTTGATCCCATGATCCAAAAGAGTACTTACAATCTCCTTAGCTCTCTCAAGTGAATACACAAGCTCAATTGCCTGTGCTAAGTTGTTTAGGCTAACATGTCCCTGAGATAACTTTTCCTTATGCTGTTCAAACAGCTCTTTTGCAATCGGTGTTAGCTTGTCAGATTTAACCATTAACCTCGAGAGGGCGCCAGTCATGAAGACACTTTCCTTGTAATGGCTCTGCTTTGCAAAGCTGTAGGGCAGAGTTTTTTCTTTGATGTGCTCGAAATAATCGAACCTTTCTCCATCAGATGCAATCAGCTTTTCTCCATAGAGGTAACCATCCGTAGCAATATGATACCTCGGCACAGCTCCAAAAACCTCTTGAGTTGCAAAGATGTTAACTGCCCTTTTTGCAAACCTTAAAAGTGCATCACAGCTTTTATCAATTTTTTCAAGCTCATCAACTGTAGGATACCTTCCAAATCCTCCGGGCTTAACGTTTATCCCATGAATTTCTCTTCCTCCTATTACTTCCCTGATATAGTTACCAAACGCCTTGAGTGCGAGCCCCTCTCTTACTATTTCTCCATGTTTGCTTGCCATTCTGATAGCATCTGGATAGCCGAACAAATCGGGGGCAACCAGAAGATAAAGATGAAGGCTGTGGCTCTCAAGAATCTCTCCAATCAAACCAAGCTCCCTCAAAAGCTGAATCTCCCCCGGAACCTTAACTCCAAAGGCATTTTCTATTCCAAGTACTGAGGCAAATGAATGAGCCAGATAGCATATCGCACAAATTCTCGCTTCTAAATCTGGAACATCCCAATAATACCTGCCGAGTGTCAGCAATTCAAAGAATCTTGGGCCCTCAACTATTTTTACCCTCGCTTCTTTGACTTCCCCGTTTTCAATGATAATCTCCGCCTTTCCGTTTCCCTCAACCCTCGTGAATTCCCCAAGTTCAAGGATCACCATCTCAGCTCACCCCTTGCAAACGTTTTGAACTTTCTGCGCAGATATTCCTCATCATAGCCAAGATTCTTTAGTATCTCAAACTCCCCTGCAGGATTTGCTTCCTTTGGCAAAGGTCCTCTGCACCCTATGCATCCGAGTTTCGATTTAACACATATAGCATTGCATCCACCCACTGTGATTGGACCCAAGCATGGGAGTCCTTTTTTTACCAAGACACATTCGTATTCATTGAGCTTGCATTCAATGCACACTGGATAGTCTTTCTTTATTGGCTCCACGCCCTTTGCAAGATCAAGGAGAAGCTGATAAATCTCCATCTTATCATATGGACATCCAGGGAGAGCAAAATCAACTGCCACGTATTCCACTACTGGCTTTGGATCAAGAGCTTTCATGGTGTTCGCCCTTGTTCCATACACTTTTTCAAGCTTATCTCGAATCTTCCCTTCAACCGCCCCCTGAACTGAGCCGTGAGTCGCACAAGTTCCCAATGCGATCAAGTAATTGGAATAATTGCGAGCATGCCTTAAAACCTCCAGATCCCTCTGGCATGATACCGTTCCCGTGACAATCGCAACGTCAAGGTGATCATGCTCCTTAAAGCTTGATGCCATGTGAAACTCTTTTATGTCATAAAACTCCAGCAGATCAAACAGTTTCTCGTAGAGAAACAGAATGTTTAGCGCACAGCCTCCACAGTCGGTAAGCTCAAAAACTCCCAGCTTCAGCATTTAAATCAACCCCCTTGTAGAAAGGGCTTCCCAATAGGTGAAGACAGGCCCATCTTTGCAGATGTATTTTATTGACGTGCTGGTTCCTACAATGCAATGACCGCACTTGCCTATCCCGCATCTCATTCTTCTCTCGAGCGTCATGTAAATCCTGCCAGGGGTAAGCTTTCTGTCCAAGAGCTCCCTTATCACAAATCTGTACATCACCGGAGGTCCGCAGATTAAGGCATAGGTATTGTCCACATCAAACTCCTCTCCTCTGAACAAATCTGTCACGACCCCTTTGCAGACCTTGGGAGCAAAGCCCTTCTCAAGGTATATGCAGGAAGGGCTCTCAACCTCATAAGCAAGCTTTACCCTGCAATTCATAGCCTCTCCATGTTTAAGGAGATGGATTATTTCATCTCTGAACAGAATGTCTTCATAGCTTTTGGTTCCATAAAACAAGTATATCTGCTCGTACTTTCCGCTGTCGATGGCATACCACAGAACACTCCTCAATGGAGCCATCCCAAGACCTCCAGCAACCAAGAGCAGATTAGAACCCTCCATAGCCTCCATGGGGAAACCATTGCCATAAGGGCCCCGAATGCCTACAATATCTCCCTCTTTAAGTTTGTGAATATATTTTGTCATCCTTCCTACCCTTCTTATACACAGCTGGAAGTACCCTGTCCTCGTTGGAGAAGAACAGAGACTTATTGGGAATTCACCAAAACCCCTGATGTCAACTATAACAAACTGACCCGGCTTGTATGTGAATTCCCTATTAACTTCTGGATCCACAAATCTAAGGGTGAAAAGCTTTTCCCTCGGAGTAAGCTCCTTTACCTCCAAAATCCTCGCATCATAGGTTTGAAAGGGATTCATTTCAACGCCTCCCTAACCTCGTCAAGAACCTTAACATGTTCTATCTTAGCTGGACAGAATTCATCACACCTGCCACATCCGACACAGTTGAAACCCGCAGATGGATCGAAATAGCTTTTACAGTAATATCGATGTCTGAAACGATCCAAACGTGTTGGTCTAAAGTTGTGACCACCTGCCACAAGTCCATGGCTTTCCATGAAGCATGAATCATATCTCCTGACCCTCACTGCCTCATATGCGTTGACCCAGTAATCACAGACTTCATAGCATCTGCATGTTGGACACACCATGTTGCAGTTTCCACAGCCGAGACAAATACGCTCGTATTTCTTCCAAACAGGACTGTTAAATGCAAGATCAAGCAAGTCCGCCAATCCTTCCTTGTTCAGATGCTTTTTAAATGATGCAGAACGCTTTTCTTCAAATTCTTTGAAGTGCTTCAGGTCTTCCTCGTCAATATCCTCAAAAAGGCTTTCATTTGCCCATGCAATTTCATGACCTTTTACACTTCCCACTCTCACAAGCCAGCCATCTGGAAGCTCATGCAGGAAAAGGTCAAACCCATGCATTGCAAAGTGAGTGCCCAAACTCTTGCAGAAACAGTACTCATCTGGCATGCAGCTTATCCCTATGATAATGGTGTTTTCCCGCCTTTCTTTGTAGTAGGGATCCGCAGGTTCCTCAAGATACACCTTGTCAAGAATTTGAAGTCCATGGATATCACATGAGTGGACTCCAAAGAGAATTATTTTTTCAGCTTTTCTGTTTTCTTCCCATTTTCCATTTTTCAACTTTAAAAGTATCTCTCGTGGCTTTACAAAGAACTTCTTGGGGGGGAGCAT
>JALTMZ010000067.1 GCA_027001105.1 Thermococcus sp. | reverse complement strand
TTTGTTACCTTTTCCCATGAAAATTCCTCTTTTACAATCTTTCTTGCATTCTTACCCATCTTTTCAACCAACTCTATATTGTTCAGCAGATACAGAACGTTTTCAAGCAGTTCCATGTCATCCTCTGATATTAGTCCTGTAACACCGTGTCTCACTATTTCGCTTATTCCTCCGTGGTTGTTTGCAACTACAGGAACCCCACAAGAAAGTGCTTCAAGAGCTGCTATTCCAAATGCTTCATAAATTGCTGGAGATAGGTAAATATCACTTGCCCAGAGATACTCCCTGACCTTTTCTCGTGGTTGTTTTCCAACCATCAAAACTTTATCTTGGACATGATAAGCTTTAATGAGTTCTTTAATTCTCCTTTTCTCCGGACCATCACCTATTATAACGAACTTTATATCCTCTATCCTGTATTTTTCTACAATTTCTTTTGCCAGTTTGGGTATTACATTCACTCTTTTTCTCTTTGTAAGTCGTGAGGTTGTTGTTATTACTATTCCATCTAATCCCATCTTACTTTTCCACTCCTCTTTATCTTCCACAGGTCTCCAGAAATTTGTGTCTATCCCATTTGGAACGACGTATATTGGTCTGTTCCTTAAACTTCCTCGTAATATGTTTTCCAAGTCCTTTTTAACGGCATTGCTAACTGCTATGAATCCATCAATTTTTCTGAGAGATGTCTGAAGTAGGAGAATATATGTTGGATTTAATATTGAATTTCCCAAAAAGGAGTGATTTGTAATGATACTCGGAACACCTCTGATACCGCTGGAGAGGTTCGAGACCCCAACAGCTATTGGAGAGTAGATGCTGTGTCCATGGGTAATGTCGAAATGTTCTTTCTTGTAGAGTTCATTCACCCTTTTTAATAGATCAACCCCTATACTCACATGGAAACTGTCAACTGTGATTCTTCCCTTAAACCGGTGAACTGTATAAGGTAAAGTATTATCTGGATACTCTCCCACTCGTGTTATTATATGAACATCATGCCCCCGCTCAACCAAGTTTTTGGCGAGATCGTGGATATGATGTTCTATGCCTCCGGTACTTGGAAAGAACCAATCAGAGGCTAATGCGATTTTAAGGCTTTCCATATTTCAGCACCTCCAGACACCACTAATGTTGCAAATCCTACTGCCGAGCTCATTACATAAGATATGAAGCGCTCAATCAGTGTTATTGAGATGGCCAATGTCGAAGGGATTCCAAAATAGACGAGGGTTCCTATGAGTCCGCCTTCCACTATGCCAATGCCTCCAGGGGTAAATGCCATAAGACCAAATATCAAGTTTGCAAGTGAGATTATTGCCAGAAACTTTATACTTGGATTCCAGCTAAAAGCAAGTGCTATAACCTTGAGTCTCATGATATCTAAGAACCATACTAAAAAGCTCAATCCAACCCCCATCATAGTTAGCGATGCTCTTTTTCTGAGAGACAACAAGTTAACAAGCTCCTCATGACTTAATTTGATTTTAAGCACTTTAAATGATAGAATTACAATCTTTTCCCAGTTGAGCCAGACAATAACTGCAACAAGAAATAGGGATAGTGTGATTAAAATAGCATGGTGGGCGAAATAAGATAATCCTATAACAGCTAAGAAAATTATCGGAAATATCTCCAAAATTCGCTCGTACACTATACTGACTGTTGAAATAGCAATGGGTATCTTATACTTTTTTGCAACCCAAGTTATCCTGAGTATCTCCCCTCCACCTCTGCTCATTGGGGTCACGTTGTTGACAAAAATTGAGGAAAGGGTTATCCGTAGGAGTTCAATTATGGGAATGTTCTTTCCAATTGCATTTAGGACGACTTTCCAGCGAAGGGCATAGATAAGGGCGCTTAAATAGTACAAAGCAACTGCAATGCCTATTAATTCGAATCCCCTTTTGTTTAGTGAGGTAAGTGTCTTAATGTACGGAGTTATGTCGATCATCTTCTCTTCCCATACTCCTTCATCAGGTACCACAATTAAAAGTCAATTGGTTCACTTTTCTAAGTTATCTGGAAGATAAAGTTTTTATTTACCTGTCTCCATTTTGTGTAGAGCGTTTGGGGGTGTTCAAAGTTGAATGAATTCATATATATCTTCTTACTTTCACTGTTACCAACTTTTGAGGGAAGATACGCAATAGTGTATGGAATTGCAAGAGGATACCCGTTATGGGAAACTCTTTTGACAGCTTCTTTGGGGGTTTTGCTCCTTTCTTTAACCTTGCCCCTGTTTCTACCCCTTATTGATGTTGTAATGGTCAATCTTGAAAAAACGTTTCTGGGAAAAGTGGCAGAGATGTATCTAAAATATGTGCAACGGGTTAGGAAGAAAGCTCACCCATATGTAGAAAAGTGGGGATTTTATGGGTTGATAATATTTGTTGCTGTGCCTTTGCCTGGCACCGGGATCTGGACTGGGAGTTTGGCCGCTTATATCTTCGGAATGGAAAATAGAAAAACGATTCCAGCTCTGATTCTTGGCGGTTTATTGAGCATGGTGATAACGTTAATCCCGAGTCTTGGATTTCGCTTTTTAGTTTAGCAACTGTTATAAAACCGCTCGTCTGATATATTTTAAAAGAGGTGCTTAAAGATGAGGCTTCCATCCCATAAAACAAAGATAATTGCTACAATAGGGCCTGCCTCTAACTCAAAGAACATGATTGAAAGGCTGATAAAGGCTGGGATGAACGTTGCGAGAATCAACTTTGCGCATGGAAACTTTGAGCAACATGCAGAAACAATTGAAACGATAAGAAGAGTGTCTGAGAGACTAAATACCCGTGTAGCAATTCTTGGGGATTTGCCAGGCTTAAAAATTAGGGTGGGCAAGCTTAAGGGCGATGCTGTTGTTCTGCACAGAGGGCAAACTGTGGTGCTGACAAATAGGGAGATAGAAGGAGACGAAACAACCATTCCTGTGGAATGTGAGGCATTCCCAAAACTGGTCTCTAAGGGAGATGTAATATACCTAAGTGATGGATACATTACGCTAAAAGTGGAGGATGTTCAGGGAAATGATGTTATCTGCAGGGTAATAGTTGGGGGCACACTCTTCTCAAGAAAAGGTATCAATATTCCAAAGATCAATCTTCCACTCGAGGCAATTACCGAAAGGGATTTGGAAATTTTGGAGTTTGCCCTTGAGCATGGTGTTGATGCCATAGGAATTTCCTTTGTTGGTTCGGCATATGACGTTATGAAGGTCAAGAGATTTGCCGAAAAGAAAGGAGAGAGAATTTTCACAATAGCAAAGATTGAGAGACCAGGTGCTGTTAAAAACTTTGACGAGATACTCAATGCTGCGGATGGAATAATGATAGCACGTGGCGACTTAGGGGTTGAGATGCCAATAGAAAAGCTTCCTATAATTCAGAAGAAGCTTATAAACAAGGCAAATCTTGTTGGAAAACCTGTCATAACAGCAACTCAGATGCTCGTATCAATGACCGCCGACAAAATTCCAACGAGGGCTGAGGTTACAGATGTTGCAAATGCTATATTAGATGGAACCGATGCCGTCATGCTCTCTGAAGAGACGGCAATAGGCAAATATCCTGTTGAAGCCGTGAGAATGATGGCAAGAATTGCAAAGACCACTGAAGCATATAGGGAGTCTTTGGGACATACAAGAATGCTTGAATGGAAGGAAAAAATACCGAAAAGAGGTACAATAAAAGATGCCATAACGAGGAGCATAATTGAGGCACTAAATACCGTTGATATAAAGTACATTCTAACACCCACAAGAACAGGACAAACTGCCCGCTTGATTTCGAGATTCAAGCCAAAACAGTGGGTATTGGCTTTTGCTGAAGATGAGAAAGTCTGTAATAGCCTGATGTTCTCTTACGGTGTTTATCCCTTCTGCGTTGAAGATACCACAAATGAAAGGGAGCTTATTCAGCTCATAAAAGATCTTGGAATTGTGAGGACCAACGATACTGTGCTTTTAACCTCGGGGAAGCCAATAGAAAAGACAGTGGGAACAAATACAATAAAGATTTTCACGATCGCTTAATTCTTTTTATTTCATAGCAAATGGAAGAAAAGAACGAAATCAAAGTAGCATCCTTGCATCGACGGCAACTGCTTCATCCTCATAGGCAAAGATTGGATTGATGTCAAGCTCTTTGACCTCTGGAAGCTCAAGAGCTAACTCACCAACTTTAACAATTATGTCTGCCAAAGCCTCAATGTTTACTGGTTTTTCTCCTCTTGCACCGGCAAGAATTGGGTAAGCCTTGATTTCCTTAATCATTTCAAGGGCTTCTTCCTTTGTTATTGGAGCAACCCTAAAGCTGACATCCTTAAGGATCTCAACGAAGATACCACCAAGACCGAACATCACAGCTGGACCAAACTGTGGGTCTCTAATCATACCGACGATAACTTCCTTTCCAAGTGGGAGCATCTTGTAAATTATAACACCCCAAAGGTCTGCATCTGGCTTGTATCTCTTTGCATTTTCCATTATTGTCCTGAATGCTTCCCTTGCTTCATCATCGTTTTTGATGTTAATTTTAACACCGCCAGCGTCGCTCTTGTGGATGATCTGTGGTGAAACAATCTTCATGACAACTGGATAACCAATCTCCCTTGCAAACTTAACAGCTTCCTCCTCATTTCTTGCAACTTTGAAATCTGGAGTTGGAATGCCGTAGAGCTTGAGAATCTCCTTAGCCTCTGGTTCTACAAGAGGTCTGCCCTCAGCCTTGGCTTTTTCGATAATTTCTCTTGCTTTTGAAATCCTATCCATCTTTACCACCTCTAATTATCATGACTGCAGTTTCAACTATGTTTACAATGTTAAAAGTCTTTCCATCGCTGGGTTAAGAGAGTGACTAGTTCAGTTAAGGATTCACGATAGCTTGTGCTTAACGCAAATCTTCTGTTGGTGTTAGGAGATTCCAAATATACAAGAACAGTAGTATTACTTAGGAATGTTATAGTAGCTAATCCTAAAATCTCTTTAATGCTGGTTTTCTCTGGCCATGCACAAATAGAAAGAAAGAGAGATTAGGTATATCTTGAGGAGATTTTTGCATCTTTCAAGTCCGTACTTAAACTCAGAGGCATCAATTACCACCCACTATAAGGTTGTTATCCTTCAAATCATTTGTTTTACTTTTCCTTTCCTCTGATGTCATCTACTGGAGCCAATAGCTGCCAAATGAATGCTAATGGCAAAACAAACACTACTGCAAATACCACTGACACAATGAAAAGAACCCATCGCCCTTCTCCGAAAATACTGAAGATGATAAAATAAACAAAGATTAGCAAAAAGATAGGATTGAAGATTTTTCTTGTGATCAATCTTATCATTAACCATCACCCGCTATTAGGTTGCTATCCTTGCATCATTTGTTGATTTGTTGTTTTCAAAAGTTTTAATGCACCGAGGATGTGAATTGTACCAAAGGCCAAAATTGCCAATGTTTGGAAAGGTGACTCTGTAAATGTCAGTAGCATCCCACTCCAGAACAAGAGGAGGTAAGTCATTATACTGTCTTTCCACTTACCTGTAAGCTGTACAATCAGATAAAACGCAACACTCACCAAGACAATTCTTGATGAAAATGCTAAGTATATTAATGCTCCAAGGGTCAATCCATCCACCAGATGAAGAGGTCTTAATGCCTTGGCGAGTATCAGGAATCCAAAGATTACAAGCCAGCCCAGTATGCTACTTTTTGTTCCTGCCATTATTGTACTCCAGAATAAGAGAACATGTGGCAAGCCCAAATAAAGATTCAGCAGATACTCAAGCCGCTTCTGCTCAAGGGTACTAAATGTAGCAAAGTATACTAACATAAAAACAAGCAACAACACAGGAATAAAAACTAAAAGAAAGGCAGGAAGTTCCCCAAAATTCATGACTCATCCCCCACTATAAGGTTGTTGTCTCCCGGGTTATCAGGAGGTACTGGCTCCATTAAGCCCTTCCAGCAGAGCTCAGTCCAAGTTTGAATAAGCCATGAAATCCCTGCAGTGTAAGCAAATTCTCCAATTGAGGATACTACTGTCATTACAGATTTTGGATTTTCTTTTAGTGCGTTCCAAACTGCTTTTCCAACCCCAATTGTCACTGAAATTACCTCCTTAGGAGAAATGTGGATATCCTTTTCAAAGTCTCTTGGGTTCATCTCTATCACAAACATTGTTGGTTCTTGAAGGGTGTTTAAGTATGTTTTGATTGCTATTGGTGTTCCGGGGTTTATGTCGCTTAAATCCACTGGAATCCTCTCCTGTAATTCATCATTAATCGGAATCGTGAAAGTGAAAGCTCCAGTGGAGTATGCATTCAAAGTCAAACTGCTCGGACTTGGAGTCACCAAGTTATCAGCACTACTCTTATCGTAAATCTCGCCACCGGCAAAGTAAATGTTGGTAATCCAAATGTCCTCTGTAGTCCCTCCCAAGTTCTCCACATCAACACGACAGGACACTGAACTTACATCCTCCGTGACGAATTCT
>JALTMZ010000066.1 GCA_027001105.1 Thermococcus sp. | reverse complement strand
AAAAAAAGTTGAGTATGTTTTCATTGAGCTGGAAAAAATGAAGCCTCACGAGCAACTCGTCCAAAAAGAACTTGAAGCGTTTATCGAAAGTGTTACAGGTTCAGGGGTTTTTTGGAAACCGATGCTCTTAGCTAAAGTCCCCGGTGAAGATATGTACCTAATTGTCGATGGACACCACAGATGGGCTGGTCTTATGAAACTTGGGGCTAAAAAAGCTCCATCGGTGATTTTGGACTACTTCAGTGATGATGTGAAAGTTTATACTTGGTACCCGGCGTTCAAAGGTGACTTGGGAAAAGTTCTTGAAAGACTTAAGAAAGAAGGACTTACAGTTGAAGAGTGTGAAGATGCTGAAGAACTGGCAGAGAAAGGGGAAATCGCCTTTGCTCTTGTTGGCAAGGATAAGGCATTCAAGATTCCAGGAGGGCTGAAAGAGCAGAAGATTGTGAGCAAAGTCCTTGATGAGATGAGCGTTGAAGGAGAGATTGAGCTCATTTACTATGGTCTTAAGGAGGATGCAAAAGAGGACATGGACAAAGGAGAAATTGACTATGTCTTTATCAGAAAAGCACCAAGCAAAGAGGAAGTCATGGAGCTTGTAAAAAGAGGAGAAGTTTTCTCACCAAAGACAACGAGGCATGTATTGCCGTTTATACCAGATAAGATTGATGTTAAGCTGGAGGATCTTTTCTGAAAGCTTTTTAACTTTTATTCCAAATATATTTTTAAGCCAATGATGACGGATCAACCGGCTGAACAGTGATGATATCGGTCTTGTCTGAGGTGTGCAAATTGATTAAGGCGTTAATTTTTGATGTTGACGAGACTCTTGTTTATTATGAGGACTATGATGCAAAGGAGTGGTTCAGCAAATATCTTGAGCCTGCGTTCCAGCAGCATGGTATAAATATAGATTTTGAGACATATAGAAAGATGGTTAAAGGAATTCTTCCTCGGAGTTATGTCGAAAGGTTTGGCATTGACCATGTAGAATTTTGGAAGCTTGTTGATAATGTGAACCTCAGATACCGGAAGCTGTTAGCGAAAGAAGGCAAGATTAAGATCTTCCCAGATGTTTCCCAAACCCTCTCTGAATTAAGGACAATGGGGCTAAAACTCGCTGCTGTAAGCAATGCTTCTCAAGACTGCACAGAGTTCGTGCTGGAGCTTTTTAATTTGAAAAAGTACTTTGAGGTAGTTTTTGGCAAAGATTATTCATATCTTGATGGTGTAAAACCAAACCCGTATTTGATCCAGAAAACTCTCAAAGCTTTGAATGTCTCTCCTAATGAAGTTCTTGTGGTTGGAGATAGTGATCTTGATGTAAAAGCTGCACATAGAGCTGGAATTAAAGCAGTACAGGTTTTGAGGTTTGATAATTTTGTGAAAGAAGCTGATTACCATGTTAAGGCTCTCACTGAGATTGTAGATATAGTCAAAAAAATTAAGCAGGCATCGATTTGAATATCCTTCTAAAATTCTTTGACTTATTATTTGGAAAAATATTTCAGTTTGGAGGGTTTTTCTCTCTTATTCATGTCTATGCTTGTTAAAGATTGCTTGTTTTTAACTCTAAACGTTAAGTCATGCATCATTAATTTAACTTTAATCTCTACGAAGATTTTATATACTTCAATACAGTAGTAACATGGAAGTGATGCCTATGGAGGCATTTAAGTGTGAGCGATGTAATGCTCCTCTTGGAGTATCCCCAGAAACGATAGTTGCAATATGTCAGTACTGTGGTTATCCCAACCACATCAGTGGCAACCTTAATACTGAAAACCTCTATATTGTCCCTTCTCTAAGCAAAAACGACATTTACAAAGCCTTCATGGATAGGGTTGAAAGAGACTTTGATCTAAGGAGAATAAAAAATGATATACAAGTTGTCGATATTGAAGGCTTTTACGTCCCCTATTGGAGCGGTTCAGTTAGGGTCAAAGGTGAAATTGAGTACATGGTAAAGGAGATGGAATGCCACACGTATACTGATTCGGAGGGGGAAGAACACGAGGAATGTCATGAAGTGGAGAGGTATTATCATGATTTCATAGATGAAATCCTATCTCTAATGGGACCCGCAAGAAGACAGGTGGAAAGTTTTGGTGTTGATGATGTTCTGAAGTACTACAGAAAGAAAGGCACTGCTAAGTCTAAGAAACTCATTGATATGGATGAGGATGAATGGCAGAAAATAAAGCTTGAGATACTCAACACGGAGTTTGATGAAAAACAGGCAAGGCTCATGATGAAGGAAGATGCAGTCGATATAATAAGAGAACGCTACAATGCTAAAGCGGACAGGATAGACTACTTCAAATGTGATGCAGATGAACCGACAAACGTCAGGCTGATTCTTCTTCCAATGTGGATAGTTTACTACAAGTATGGAAATGCCATCTATAGAGTGGTGTTTGCTGGCTGGGATGGGAAAGATGTTGCGGCTACAGAGCCAATGACAGCATTACGGAGAATGCAGTACATTGGGGGCATCTTGGCTGGGATACTGATAGGTGGATTGGGAACGCTATTTTTTGTATCTCAGGGCTCGGAACCAGTCTCAATAATTTCAATGATAGCTGGAGCCGTTGTAAGTGGAGTCTCAGGATTCAAATTCCTCAAAGGTGAGAGGATAGAGAGGTGAGAGCATGGAGGTTGAATGTCCAGTTTGCTCTGCCAAGTTTAAGATTCCCGATACTATCACCATCACAACATGTCCATACTGTGGTACAACCTTTGAAGTTCAGAGCAGGGAGAGAGTTGGAGACCACTTCTTCTTCCCGGTCATAAACAAAGACTCTGGAGGGCTTCTGCTTAAGTTCTTATCAAGACAGTACGGTGCCCCAGCGGATATTGTCGAGGCAAAAATTGAAAGCAAGACCCTCCACTATCTGCCGGTGTATTTCTTCTACATACATGCAAACCTCGAGGGTAGCACCGCTGAGGAGGTTGCATTCATTGGAATACCCGCAACTGATGAGTTTGAATGGCTCCTTGAGGGTTATCCTTTCCCTGTCAGAGGGAAGAGGTTTTTTGATGAGAGTATAATGAAGAAAGGAAAATACTATGAGCCTAAAATTTCAAAGGAAGAAGCCGAGAAAAAAGCTGTCGAAAAAGTGCTGAGGGTTGTGAAAGAAGAGGCTGACATTTCTGGAGACTACTTTACGGTGGACAGAGTGAAGCTTGACGTAGTTTATCAAGGACTTGTACATTATCCAATATGGGAGGTACACTACACCTACGGCGGGAAGAAGTTCTACGGTTATGTAGATGGCAGTACTGGGCTCGTTATATCTGCAAGTTATCCCCTAACACAAGAAGCAAGGAAAAAAGCTGGAGTTATAGGCATCAGTGCAATAGGCATCGGATTGTTGTTTGGCTTAGTCTTTGCAAAGTTTGCAGGCAGGTGGGGTCTCTTTGGTGGATTGATTCCGGGAATAGCTGGAGCCTGGCCGATAGTGTTTAGTGGAACGAGGTCAGAGAGGAGGGCATCTCAGATTATAAGGGGGTATAGAGGGAACATCCACTTTAGATGAGGGTGGTAATTATGGGGAAAGAGCTGAGTATATTTGAACATATTGAAAAACTTATTCCAGGTTTTCATGGCTACAAGAACAAAGAGTTGTTAAGAGAAGATGATCGCTTGGTTAGAGGAAAAGTCGCTGAAATACTCGGACAGGCAAAGAGAGAGATTGAAAGAGCTCTGCAGAGATGTGTTATGGTGAACTGCCAGCAGCTTATGGGAATTGAGAGCCTTAGGAAAAAGCTCATGATGCTCCAGAGCAGAATTCTGCATGCTGAGGCAGGCTACCGTGGCTACTTCGACAGGGTAAAGTTCAAGGAAGATGAACTTAAAAAGCTCATCCAGTACGACTATATGATGATTGAGAAAGCCCAAGCAATATTTGAAGATGCAAAAGCTTTGAATTCAGCTGTGGCCGATCCTCCAAGACTCGGTATGGCAGTTTTAAATCTTGAGGATAAACTCAACGACCTTGAGACAGTAGTTTCAAATAGAATGAGCTTTGTGGTTGGTGAGTGAGATGGTCACCGTTATTGAATGGGTCAATCCGGGAGAAGACGAGATAATCTGGCGCTACCCCAACGAAGTCATAACGTGGGGTTCTCAGCTGATAGTCCATGAATACGAAGTTGCTGTTTTCATGAGAGATGGGAAAGTTTACGACGTTCTCGGCCCGGGAAGACACACTCTCACAACTCAGAATCTGCCCCTCCTCTACAAGCTTGTTGGTGGAAGCAACAGTCCGTTCAAGGCTACTGTAATATTTGTCAGCATGAAGCAGTTCCAAGGAAAATACGGAGGAGAAACACAGACAAGAGAGCTTGCTCCAATCAAGTACTATGGTGTTTATTGGTTTAAAGTTGCTGATCCAGTGCTTTTCATAACGGAAGTCGTCGGGGGACAGGGGCTTTACGATGCAAGCGACGTTACAAAGTTCGTGAGGGCTTACTTCAACGAGAACATGATGAAGCACCTCAGCATGTACTCAATAGTCGACCTCTTCCAGAACCTTGATATGGTCAGCACTCAGGTTAAGGTTAAACTCTTGGAAGACTTCAGAAGGCTTGGCTTAGAATTGGTGGACGTCAAGATTGAGGGAGTAAACACAACGGATGAATGGAGGCAGAGGCTCTTCTGGATTATGCAGACAGGAAATGCTCAATATGTCATGCAACTCGACACAGCAAAGCAGGTAGCTGCTGAACTCGGAAAAAGCCAGGGAGCAGCCATTGGAACTGGAATGGTACTCATGCCCCAGCTGATGCAGCCTCCAGCTTATCAGCAATCAGCTCAGCCTTATGCTGGGACTGGTGCTCCCCCTGCTCCACAGCAACCTGCGGCTCCGGCTCAACCTGCAGCTCAGCAGAAGGAAATATGTCCCAATTGTGGGCATCCATTGCCTCCTGGATCAAGGTTCTGCCCCAACTGCGGGGCAAAGATAAACCGCTGTCCCAATGGGCACATAGTTCCGGAAGGGGCAAAGTTCTGTCCGATTTGTGGAGCCAAGATTGAGTGAATCTTTTCTTTTTGTGTTTTGTTCATTTGTATAGGTCCCTTCATTGCATTCTAACAAAGGTTGCAACAAAGTAAATAAAGAACAGAAAAGTCACTCAAGCCAAACGCTATCATCCCCAAAGTAGTTCAGCTTAACCACAAAAAGTCTGAATGGCTCTTCATTTTCATTGACAACCCAATGAACAGTCTTGGGCTTTACTAAAAAGATGTCTCCAGGTTTTGCATCATATACTCTTTCTCCAATGCCGAGCTTTGCTTGTCCGCTAATTATGTAAAACAGCTCATACTGCTTTTCATGATAGTGTTTTGGAACAGTCTGCTTTGGTTTAATCTCAACTATTTGAGCGTAACTTCCTTCAGGAAGCTCACCTTCAAATAATGGAGCTTTCCTATAAGTTCCCCTATCAATGAAATCCTTAATTTCGGCTTTCATCTTCTTCACCTCCAGTGTAATCTAATTTTACCCTCCTAAAAAGACTTCTTTCAGATGAGTATTTAAGTGTTCAAATCCGCGCAAAATCCTTTTATATGGTGGTAATGTAAATTACCTCAGAGATAGAGTTGAGGTGGTTGATATGCAAGATGTTCTTGAAAATGCCCTTGAGTGGGCTATGAACAATCTGAAGGCAGAATACATAGAGCTGCGCTATGAGAATCTCAAAAAAACTAATCTTGAACTTAAGGACGGAACTTTTGTAACATTCACAAACAAAGTTCAAAGAGGAGTTGCAATAAGGGTTCTTGCAGATGGAGCGTGGGGATTTTCCTCAACCAACCGCTTGGAGAACTTGGAAAAAGCAATTGAAGAGGCATACAAGTTAGCAAAAGCTGGAGCAAAAGCAAAGAGAGAAAAGATTCAGCTTGCCGAGATAAAGCCGGTTGAAGACGTTGTAAAAAGCAAGATGAAGATTAAGCCAGTTGAAGTTGACATTGATGACAAAATTGGGCATCTCAAAGAGCTTGAAAAACTTCTCAAAGAGGATAAAGTCGTCAAGTCCACAATGATCCGCTATGAAGATGCAAGCGGTGAAAAAATCCTCCTCACAAACGAGGGGACAAAGATAAGATGGGACGTCAACTATCTTGTCCAGTACATCTGGACAACTGGAAAGGAAGGAGATAAGTTAGCTGCAAGCAGGGACTCAATAGGGCAGGTGGATTACGGCTGGGAGATATTCGAGACAAAGGAAACCAATGAAATTGTTGCTCAGAGAGTTCTAAAGAAGCTCTACGCTCAGCTTAACGGTGTTGCACCAAAGAGAGGAGAATTTCCGATTGTTGCGGGCCCAATTATAGTTGGAATCATTGCCCACGAGGCTTTGGGGCATTTAGCTGAGGCTGATCTTACAATCAATTCACCGTTTAAAGACCTCATGGGTAAGCAGATTGCACCTGAGTTCGTTACAATGAGCGAGAGAATCGTTGATGGCGGCTTTGGAAACGACAAATACGATGATGAGGGCGTT
>JALTMZ010000065.1 GCA_027001105.1 Thermococcus sp. | reverse complement strand
CACAGGGATAACGGGAGTAATACTCCTCGTTGCACCGCTGGCAGTGCAATACGGCATAAACCTGCCTGTTGATACGGCAGATACAATACATTCTTATGTTGGCTTCATATTTTTTGGACTCTCTTTCGTGCACCTGGCACTTAACTGGGGAGCTATGAAAACCTACTTCAAGAGGATGTTCAAGAAGTAATTTAATTTCTTTTCAATATTTGTCCGTATTCTGAGAAATCTAAAAAGATTAAATTGAAAGCCAAAACTCAGGGTTTTCCACCCACTCCTTGACCTTTTTCCATCGGACTGCTGATTATCTGTTCATATTCATCCTTCGGCAAAACCTGTGGCTCGTATGTTACTCCCCTGTTTTTCAGTTGAGTTACAAATGCCCTGAGGTGATTTCTTGAACCCATCATAAGGTTCTCATATACTGTTATTATGTCAAGTTTATTTGTTTCCGCTATTCTTTCTTGGAGGTCGATGATATCAACTTCCTCTATTAGGGCACCAACTTTTAGGGCATCAATTTCGCTCTTCATGCCCTGCTCTATCAGTTTGTTGTATAAGTCTTGGAGCTTTTTATTTTTGAATTCCCCTATCTTTGAATCCGCTGTTGGATCGGGCAGATTGTACTTCTTAAGCAACATCCTAACGGACTCAACATGGGTTGTTTCACTTTTGGCAATATTGCTGAATATTTGCAATCCCCACTTTTCGTAGAGTTTAGTGTAAACATCATGAGCGAGCTTTTCTTCCTCTACCATATACAGAAGACCATCTTTTTCAGCTTCAGTTAGCTCTCCAGCTGGTAAGGACTCAATGTAAGACTGTAGCTCCTGGGTATTTACATTGCCATTTGTGTCAGCAGTTAAAGGAATTGTATCAGTTACCGTTGCAGTTTCGGTCTTTGTTTCCCCTACACAGCCAGAAGAGCTCACTACTCCAAACAAGATCATGATAACAAACAATGCCAGTAGCTTTCTCATTTTTAACCCCCAATATGTAAATTACCCTTGGAACTTAAAAGGGTTTCTTTACTTCCAACAAAAAGTTAAAATTCTGTCCATAAGAGAAGAACACTGGGGTGATTCAAATGGTCGTTCCAAAGTTCATAACCGACAAAGTTGCCTTTTCCCCTATGCCATATCCTGAAGAGATTGCAGAACTTGCAAAAGAATTCCAAGCCGTTGTGGTGCTTACATACGAATATGAGCTCTACTATGATTTGAAGGAGTGGGGAAAACATGGAGTGGAAGTACTTTACAGTCCCATTGAGGACTTCTCAGCTCCTACACTGGAGCAACTGATTAATATCGTCAGATGGATAGATGAAAAAGCTAAAGATGGAAAGAAAGTCCTGATTCACTGCTTTGGGGGAAGTGGGAGAAGCGGAACAATAGCGGTTGCATATCTAATGTATTCTCAGGGTTTGAACCTGAAAGATGCCCTTACAAGGGTTCGCTCACTTAAGCCCTCAGCTGTCGAAACTTGGAGCCAGATGGACATCCTCAGGAAGTTTGAAAGATACCTAAAAGAAGTTACTGGGTAACCTTTTTAAATGAGAATTTGCCACCTTTTTCTTCCTTTGTCTCTCCGATGAGAAACTCGAATATCTCCGGACTGAATTCTGGTGTTAGGGCTTTTGATATAATCACGTCTTCAACTATACCTTTTTTGGTCACCTGGCTCTTGAAATCAATTACATAATCACTTATATCAACGACCCTTGCAACAAAATGCTTGGAGACGGCATCTTTATTTACCAGGAGAATCGTTACGGAGTTTGGAAACATGTCCATAAACTTTGCCAGATCAAAGTATAATAACTTCAGTGCAGTGTTCTCACCAAAGAAAAACGCCAGTCCATCAAGAGTGTATATGACCCTAACCAGCAACCTATCACCTAAGTTTGGAAGGATTTTTTCTTGATATATCAGGAATGTCTTTGGATTAAGTGTTTCCTCCCCAACATGGCCCGAAAAAGTGTACACGAATGGGTATCGTGGCATAATGCCGTATTTTGATGAGAAGTAATCTATAACGAACAGATTTCCCTCTTTCCCCTCAGAAACCAAGTCCAACCCCGCGAATTGAGCTCCTCTTATGAGCCTGCCGATGGGATAGCTGTAGTTTGAGATTATCCCCAAATCGCCTTTTTTGATCCTTTTTGCGAGAATGTGCAATGCAAAATACTGTGCAAATGAATATGTGTCATATAATATTGCCATTGCAGAACCTTGTGACAATCCTCCGCCCATAACTTCATCCAACTCGTTATACAGAGTTTTAACCATCATCTGCCTCACCTACATCTCCCCTAATAGAACTGCAGTTTCTAAGGATAAAAAAACTTTTTGTAAAAATAACTTCAATCACTTAAAAGATATGCGAAAATTGAACCAAATATCAAAAATTCGTTCTAAATTTCAAAAAATCGGTCAGCATAAGGATTAGGGCAAAAATTCAAATATTAACTATTAATCCATCATAAGCAACCTTAACTTTGTCCCCATATCTTTTTTTAACATATGCTAAGAGCTGGAGAAAAGGCAGGTTTTTATGTGAAATGTGGGAGAGATACACATCCTCTGCAATCTCACTTCCAACTTCAGCTCCTTCATCAACGTTATTGTGATATGGATCATTGACACCTGGGGCATAGGTGGCATCAACAACGGCAACATCTGGGGATTTCTCCCTTAAAATAGCCATAGTTTCTGGAGGTATTCCTTTTGTGTCATAAAGTAGGGCAAACCTCTTTCCATCCTCTTCGATTAAAAAACCCAAAGTCTCAATTTCATGATTCAGCCTGAGAGCGGTGATTTTCAATGAGTCAATTTTCAGGACATCACCAGCCTTAATTGTCTTCGGCTTTAAGTTTTTGGGATCATTTAGAATTAATGCATCTGCATGACCCTGGGGGGCATAGAGCTCCGTTTCCTGTGCTATCCATCTGAGCTTATACAGTCCATAGATGTGATCATGGTGCCAGTGTGTAAGAAGAATTGCCTTAAGAGGAACGTGAAGGAGATCCCTTATGTCCGTTCCAACATCAATCAAAATCGCTTCGTTGTTTTTGGTTATTACCGCCAGTGTTGAAGGCTTTCTTTGAGCAAAACCCAATCTACGAGCTTCTTCACAGGTTTTACACGTGCAGAGGTGGGCTGGAATTCCTTCGGATCCTCCTGTCCCTATGAAATAGACTATCATTAAATCACCTATTTCATGACCATGAAATAGTTGTTTATAAGCTTTGCTGAATTCGACCAAAAGAACTTTATTTTTCTCAGGAATAGTACTCTATCGATAAAAATGAAGCCAAAGCTTATAGCTGATATGATGCTTGGCCGCTTAGCAAGGTGGTTAAGACTTTACGGTTATGATACAGTGTATGGGGTTAAAGATGATGACAAAATCATTGAGATTGCTAAAAAAGAGGGGAGAATAATTCTTACAAGAGACGAGGAACTTGCAAAGAGAGCAAAAAATGTTATTTTGATAAAATCAAACAAATTTGAAGAGCAGATAAAACAGCTCATGGAGCTTGGATTCACATTTAATGAGCTGTTTCCAGAGAATGCAAGATGTCCAAAGTGCAATGGTCTGATAAAGGAAATATCCAAAGAGAAGATAAAAGATAAAGTTCCCCCAGGAGTTTATGAGAAATACAACGAATTCTATATCTGCACTGAATGCGGTCAAATTTACTGGCCTGGAAGACAATGGGAGGAGATGGTAAAAATAGACAAGAGATTGAGGGGAACTTAATGAGGTTTGAAGAATGGAAGCCCTTTTATAACGAGATTGTTCAGATAATGGGCTATGATATAGAAAAGGATAAGGAATCAGCCAGAATACTTCAGGATTTGCTCTTCAAGAACAAAAACTACATAAAGCCCCATTATCTGAGGGAGATAATTGAAGGCAGGACAGTATATATTTTTGGAGCAGGACCGAGTCTGGAGCTTGCTCTCAGATACCTATCCTTTCATGACGGTGTTATGATCTCTGCCGATGGAGCAACCTCCGCCCTCTTAGAGTTTGGATTAGTCCCAGACATCGTCGTTACAGATCTTGATGGATGTTTTGAAGACATAAAGAGAGCTGACGTACTTGGGGCATATATTGTGGTGCATGCCCATGGAGACAACATTGAGAATCTAAAAGAATACGTCCCACAGCTTGAGAAAGTTCTCGGGACATGTCAGACAGAACCTTTAGACATAGTTTACAACTTCGGTGGCTTTACTGATGGAGATAGAGCTGTCTTCCTGGCAGAAGAATTTGGAGCAGAGGAAATAATATTAGTGGGGTTTGATTTTGGGGATGTTGTTGGAAAGTGGAGCAAGCCACATCTAAAGGGACATACACGTATCTGGGAATCAAAGAGGAAAAAGTTTGAATTTGCCCAGAAGCTCTTAGAGTGGCTGAAAAAGAATGGAAGGGCGAAGATAAAGCGTGTAGTGTGTCATCCAATCGATAATGTAATGTCAGAGTGTTATATCGAAGGATAGCTCAGCCACTCCCGTAATCATCACATATCAGATGGTCAAAGTGTCATCATCGCTAAGATCGCTTTTAAGATCACAGTTCCCTTATCTTTCTGACTTTGTTTCCTTTTATATCTATGTAGCCAAATTTCTCAAGTTCCCTTAAAATGGCATAAAGGGATCTCTCAGTTGCATTGATTACCATTACCCCTCTTTCCGTTGGAATTTCAAATGGAAATATCCTCAGGAACTCCTTGATGATAACATATACAGGAATCTTTTCATTTCCGAGGGACTTTAGAATTTCATTGGCAACTATTGATTTCCCAATCAAAGCGAAGTATACATTCATTACGTCTTTTTCTGGGAAATACTTTGCCGCAATTTGCAGGGCTTGATTTACCCTTTCAATTCTGAGTTCCCTTATCTCAATCTCCCACTCAGGAACTAAATCGATAAAAGCAAACTGCTTTGCAACTTTTTCGATGACATCAACCTGCTTTGTCAATTCATAAGGGAAACGGAACTGGAACCTGAGCTTTGTGGCATCAATCCCGTCCTTCAGCTTTACCTTGTTCTCCCTAATATCCAGAGCAGAATTCTTCATGAGCTGGTCTATTATATCCCCCATCCAGTAGCCTTCGCTCAGCAGATTCTCAAAGGTCTCTCCTTCTTTTAAGTGCTCAAGTGCATGGAGGATTTGCTCCTTAAACGACTGAAATCCCTTCATGATGACCTCTTTTTCATCACCACTTAGAGCATCGATCTGTGCTCTAATCTCTTCGAGAGTCCCCTCAATCATGTAGCCAATAAAAGTCTCATAGCTGAGCCTTTCTTTAACTTTAAATCTTATTCCACTATTTTTCAGTTCGTCAATGAAGGCATCTTTCACAGCCTCATTTTTAGTTGCAAACCTCATGTGATCACCAGAAACGGAAAGGATAAAAAGGCTTATAGACTTTTGCATGATAGGTGAGCAATTATGAGTGAACCCTTACTCGACGAGACCCTAAAAAAGTGGAAAGATAGGAAAATCGCACTGGCAGTTAATGGAGAGCATTCATTCATCGGGATTCTCAGAGAATTTGATGGAGAGTCCCTCCTCCTCGAAGATGTCACAGATGTTGTTGGAAACAAAGGGAAACAGCTTTTAGTTAGAATTGACGATGTGAGCTGGATAATGCTCATGGAGTGATGAGCATGAAAGCTGTTGCATTTGTGGGATATAAAAAGAGCGGAAAGACTGCAAGTTTAGAAAGGGTTGCTAAAGTGCTAAAAGAGAGGGGTTACAAAATAGGCATGGCAAAAAGCATGCATACAAACTTTGATAAAGAAGGGAGCGATACATGGAGGTTCAAGCAAATAGCGGATTATATCCTCGTTAAAGCCCAGGATACCGATGCCTTTTTGTTCAAAGCAGATGACATAAATGCATTCTTCTCAGTTATGCCAGAAGTGGATTTCCTTTTACTTGAAGGATTTAAGAGCATAAAGCACGTACCTAAGATCATCTGTGCCAGAAATGAAAGTGATGTCAAAGAGCTGAACGACGGGCTTGCCATAGCTGTGAGTGGGATTATAGCTAATGAAAAGAAGGGAGAGATTGATGGCTTACCAATAATAAACGCTTTTGAAGAACCAGAGAAGCTCGCTGACTTGATTGAGAAAAAAGCCTTCATGCTCCCTAACATTGACTGCCATATGTGCGGGTTCACATGTTATGAGATGGCAAAGTTCATCGTTAAAGGAGAGAAAACTCTCAATGACTGTAAGGTCATAAGTTCGAAGCCAAAAGTTGTCGTCAAGATTGATGGAAAAGTTCTTCCAATGAAGGACTGGGTGCAAGAGATGATAGAAAAAACAATAAGAGGTCTGCTTTCCTCGATGAAGGGATACAGAGACGGAAAGATCGAGATTAAGATCGAATAACCTCAACTTCCACCTCCTTAATTTTCCCGTCTTTTAAGATAAACGCTCCATAGTTCCCTTTGTTGTCCACGATAAGCCATATATTTCTCCAGAGC
>JALTMZ010000064.1 GCA_027001105.1 Thermococcus sp. | reverse complement strand
CCTGTGAATAACATCAAGTGGTCTTTCCGCCATTTCTCTTCCCTCCTAAATAATCAAAGCTGAAGCTCACATTCATAACGGGAAAATTGGTTTATAACTCTTTCGTATAACAGCCCTGGGATGACTTGTTGAACATCGACTTTGGTAGAATGTCAAAAGATACTCCACAAAGTTTTTAGGATTTTGAGGTGTCAAAACCTTAAGGTGGTTAGAGGATGAAGATAGACAAGTATGAAATCCTTTCGGATTTGATGAGGAGAAGAGGCTTTGCATGGGGAAGCTTCGAGATTTATGGTGGGGCGAGAGGTTTCTATGATTACGGTCCTCTTGGAGCGACAATAAAGAGAAAGATTGAGCGTAAAATCAGAGAAGCCTTTCAAAGAGAGGGATTCTTTGAACTTGAAACTCCAGATATAACTCCTGAAGAAGTTTTCATAGCCTCAGGCCACGTTGAAAAGTTCGTTGATCCTTTAGTTGAGTGTACCAAGTGCCACACAAGATACAGGGCAGATCATCTCATCGAGGAGAACTTGGACATTGATGTTGAAGGCTTGAGTGCCGAAGAGCTCACGAAGATAATAAAGGAAAAAGGCATAAAGTGTCCCCAGTGTGGCGGAGAGCTGAGTGATGTTTGGTATTTTAACTTGATGTTTGAGACCTATATAGGTCCTTACAAGGACAAGAAGGGCTATTTAAGACCGGAAACCGCTCAAGGCATTTTTGTGAACTTTAAGAGACTCAACGCTTTTGCAAGAAATAAGCTCCCATTTGGTGTGTTCCAGATTGGAAAGGCATACAGAAATGAAATTTCACCAAGACAGGGAATGATCAGACTTAGAGAGTTCACTCAGGCTGAGGTAGAGATATTCTTCAATCCAAAAGAGACCGAGCATCCGCACTTCGATGAGGTCAAAGACGAGGTTGTAAGGCTTTACCCCATCGAACACCAGCTCAAGAACTTGGGTATGATTGAGGTAACTCTTGAGGAAGCTGTCAAAAAAGGATATGTCATGAACACATTTTTTGCCTATTACATGGCTATGGTGAAGAGAATTCTTCTTGACATAGGCATTCCAGAAAAGGCGATAAGATTCAGGCAACAGCTTCCAGAAGAAAGGGCACACTACTCAAAGGATACATGGGATGTTGAGATTTACAGCGAAAGATTTGGATGGATTGAGTGTGTTGGTATCGCGTACAGAGGGGATTACGACTTGAGCAGACACATGAAGATGAGCGGTGCCGATTTGACGGTTATGATTCACTATGATGAACCAAAGATCGTGAAAAGGCTCAAAGTTAGTCTAAATATGAAGAGAGTTGGTCCAAAGCTTAAAAAAGATGCAAAAAGAATAAACGAGAAACTCAAAGAAATGAGCGAGGAAGAGCTTAGGAAGCTTGTTGAAGAACTTGAAGAGAAAGGTAAAGTCAGCATTGAGGGTTATGAGCTTGAGAAAGAGGACTTCATAATCAAAGAAGTTGAAGAAAAGATAACCGGTGAAAAAATTGTTCCTCACGTCTTAGAGCCAAGTTTCGGTATTGATAGACCTTTCTATCTACTCCTTGAGAACTCACTAACAATTGATGAGGACGGAAGAGTTTACCTCAAGATAAAGAAGGACATGGCACCAATAGAGGTTGCCGTTCTGCCGTTGGTTGCAAAAGAGCCACTAACAACGATAGCTTACAACGTTTTTAGGACGCTCCAGAAAGCGGGATTCATAGCAGTTTACGACGAAAAAGACACAATTGGGAGGAGATACGCAAGATACGATGAAATTGGAACTCCATACTGTGTGACCATTGACAACCAAACACCGGAAGACAACACCGTAACAATCAGAGACAGAGATACGAGGGAGCAAATTAGGGTTAAAATTGATGAACTTCCCCAAAAATTAAAGGAGCTTATCTTTGGCTCCTCTTGATTCTTCTCCATATTATTTTGCCACAGTGAAAAGAGCAACACCACTCAAGAAGCCAGAGAGGTAAACCAACCTCGCATCCATCTTAACCCGCACATAATTTTATCAAGCTTCGAGGATATTGATAGTTTTGATTATGGCTGAGGTTTTTAAACCCAAAATTGCTAATAACACTATCATGAACAAAAAAGTTCACCTCATCTATAAACGCATTCCAAACAGAGTTCTTGAGAGATACGATGAACTCATAGCAGACTTAGGAGATATTATCGTTGCCAAGTCCAAATTCCATGGAATGCTCGCGCCCCTTTATGTAAATGGAGCCAAGGTCATTGAAAACGATTACACAATGATTTATTTCGCTTTTGTTGGACAAAATTATGATATTCTAAAGGTCTACGATAAAGAGGGCAACTTCAAAGGACTCTATGTGGACGTTTTGGCTTACACAGAGAGATATGGAAATACTTTAGAAATGCTCGACCTATTTTTAGACATATTCATCTTCCCAAACGGCGAAGCTTTCTTGTTAGATGAAGATGAGCTTGAAATGGCTCTCAATTATGGTCTAATCGACAAAGATGCCTTTGATTTCGCCTACAAAGTTGCAGATGAAATAATTAGGGCTGTAAAAGAAAAGAGGTTTCCTCCAAAAATTGTATGGGAATATGATCTGGAGGGGAGAGAATGATAAAGCAGACGAAAGACGGTGTTATTCTCCTCGTCTATGTTCAGCCAAATGCAAAAAGGAACAGCATTGAAGGAGTTGACAGGTGGAAGGGAAGGATCAAAATAAAAGTTAGCGCTCCCCCAGTTGGTGGGAAAGCTAACAAAGAATTAATAAAATTCCTCTCAAAGCTCCTTGGGAAAGAAGTTGTTATAATCAGAGGCGAAACCTCAAGAGATAAAGACTTGCTAATTAAAGGTGCAACAATAGAGGAGGTAAAAGAGAAGCTGGGGATTTAATCCTCAAGCCATATCTCCAGCCTCTGCTTGCCTTTCCCTATGCTTGAGCGCTTCAGCTTTTTGATATGTCCAATCTCCCTGATGTCCTTTACATGGGTTCCACCGCATGGAAGGACTTCAAAGTCCCTGATTTGTGTGAGTCTCTTCTCTCCCTCCCACCAGATTTTAACTTCTCCACCTTCGTCCACATACTTATTGAAAAGCTCAATAATCTGCTCTTTGTACTTGTTAACATTTTCTGGGTAAAGAATATCGTATCTTCCCTTTTCCACACTCATTCCACTGCCATAAAGTTGCCATTTGTCCTTACCGAGAACTTCATTCAGCACATGATCCAAGAGATGCATCGCAGTATGAATACGCATGAGCTTGTAGCGGTAATCCCAGTCTATCCTAAGCTCAACTTCATCTCCTACCCTGAATTTCCCTGGCTCTTCCACAACATGCCAGACATTACCTTCCTCGTCTTTGTAAACATCTAAAACCTGAACATCATTTATTGTTCCCCTGTCATGGGGCTGTCCTCCACCTGTTGGATAGAAAATTGTCTGATCCAAAAGCAGTGCATTGTCTTTTATTTCAACAACTTTTGCTTTTGCTTCTTTTAGATATGCATCCTCATAGTAAAGCTTCTTCGTCATTTCTATCACCTGAAAAGAAATTTGTAACAGAGATATATAATGGTAGCGTTAATAAAACATTAAAAAGAAAAGATTGTCATCTCCGCCTAATCAAGAAGATTGCTGCCCCTATGAGCACAAGTGCACCAACTGCTGCTCCTACTTGCTTATAGTTAATTCCCTGAGAAGCTTCCGGAAGTGTAAATCTGATGTATGCTCTGCTGATATTCGCAAGAAGCTTCTGGACATCTTCCTGATGAGCACCATATCTGATAAAAATATTTGCAGTTATTGAGATTTTATTTCCATTAACCAGTGTAGTTAAAGTGAATCTGTTACCTTTGAGTTCCTTTGTTATATTCTGGGGAACTTCAACTATTTTGGCATCATTTGGGAGTATGAGTTCTAACTTTAGGGTTTGATTTATCTCATTCTGGGCTCTGTAGCCTATATTGTAAAGGGAGTATCCGAGAGTCGGATCAAAAGAATATTCATAGGTTCCGTTAACTTTCTTTGTGAAGTTCTGGACAACATAATTAGCTTCAATGATAAGTGGACCTGTTTCGTTTAAACCAATTATTTTTGCATTTGCGTTTTCCACTTTAATTCCCTGCCCTCCCAAGGCTTTAATATTGTTCTGGAGAATTAAATCTGTAACATTTTGAACGCCCATTAGCTTTATCTGCATCTTCATAAGTTGAATCTGATCCGCAGGTTCAATGTACTTATCCTGAATTAAGAGCCTTGTTGTGCCGTTAGAAAAAATTTGTGCTCTCAAATACTGCTCAGAAACAACTTTCTGGTACTGTTCCTCTTCTCCTGGTTTTGGTGTCGTGTATCTAACATAGAATGTGTTGTAATCACCAAAAAGTGCTTTAAAGCCTTCTGGTCTCAGATAAGGTTCAAGATAAATATCCGAAGTTACAATTATTTTGTTCCCCTCAACTTTTGATCTCACATAGAATTTACTTTGATTGTATTCTCTTGTTATGGGTTTTGGATACTCCAAAAGCTTGGCATCTTGAGGAAGCTCAATTATGAAGACATTGTGAAGCTCAACCTTATACGGAAGACCCGTATCAGGTATTGGAGCAGTGCCGTAACCTCGTGTTGGATCAACCACGATTTCCCAGTAACCATCGTATGAGTAATATCTGGCAAACTTTTCAGCAATAGCCGTAAACACAACCGTTAAATTCTTTCCTTCATCAATTCCCAGAATTTTTAGACTTTGATTAGTGGTCTTTATGCCATAGTTGGCAAGGCTTGCTATATACCTGTCAAGCTGCTCTTTTTCATACTTCTTTATAGCCTCTTCTTTTGTTAGATTTGTTTGATTTAGAATTTGTTCAATCTGCTTCTGTATTTCATCCTTAGGCTCAAGCCAAGAGGTTTTTAAGGTTATTTGAGCATCTCCATTGTCCAAAACCTTAATTGTGAACACAAACTCCTCCTTATAAAACGGAACCTCCTGAGCATAAGCCATTGAGACACCCAAAAGGAGGATTATTACCAAAACACCCAACTTTTTCATTCCTCATTACCCCCATTATTAATGTCCTAAGAAGTAGCGTTATGTTTGGGTATTTAACGTTATCCCTTAATTCATAAAGAGAAAATAGGGAGCAAGAAAGAAAACGGAAACACCATCACTGCCACTTGCTCAAGTCAAGCTCTCCTTCAGTCTTTGCCACAATTGTGGTACCTGTAAGGTCTCCCGTAACGTTGACCATTGTTCTTCCCATATCCAAGATGGCATCAATACCAAGGATCATTGCATATGCTGCAGCAACACTTGGATCTGTCAACGGAAGTCCAACGCTCTGAAGAACCATTGCAAGCATTATCGCACCAGCTCCAGGAACACCGGCTGTACCAATTGATGCAAGAACTGCTGTGAGAACTACTGTGAGTTGCTGTCCGAGGGTAAGGTGCTGGCCTATTGCAAGGGCTATGAAGAATGTACAGACACCCTGATACAGAGCTGTTCCGTCCATGTTAATTGTTGCACCAAGTGGAAGTGTAAATGAGTAGATACCCTTGCTTATTCCCATCTCTTCATCAGCGACTCTCATTGTAACTGGTAAAGTACCGCTTGAGCTTCTTGTAACGAATGCAGTAATCATGGCATCCTTAGCTTTCTTGATGAACTTAATTGGATCGAGTCCAAAGATCTTGAGGAGCACAAAGTACACCAAGACAATCTGAAGGATTAAGCCAAGATATACTGCAACAACCACCTTTGCCAGCTGACCAACGACCTTAACTCCCTGCTCTGCCATAACATAAGCAATCAATGCAAAAACACCTATTGGAGCATACTGCATGACACCGCCAACTATCTTGTACATAGCCTCCGCGAGACCGTTTATTGCCTTGAAAAGTGTATTGGCACTGTCCTTCACAAATTCATCCTTGCTGTTCATTAAGTATGTCAGTGCAATGCCCAAAACTATCGCGAAGAATATTGTAGGAAGTACCTGCCCGTTAGCCAAAGCTCCAAATGGATTCTTTGGAATTATGTTAAGCAAAGTTTGAACCATAGAAGGCGCCTGCTTTGCTTGGAATTTGGCTCCTGTAGCCAATTGGAGCCCAAGCCCTGGTTTGAATATCCTTGCCATTATTATACCAAGTGTTACTGCAAATGCTGATGTAAGCAAGTAATAGATGACTATTTTAACTCCAACCCTTCCAAGTCTTGCTGGACTTATGCTTGCTGCACCCACAACAAGGGATGCAAAGACTATGGGCATCACTAACATCTTCAGCAGTCTGACAAAGATGTCACCAAAGGGCTTGATGTATGTCTTCACTGCATCTGCATACCCCAAGTGCCCCATGATCAAACCAAAAACAGCACCAAGAATCAAACCAGCTAAAATCTTTTGAAGCACTGGAATGTCGAGATATGTCCTCAAAATACCTTTCTGTGCCATGGCTGTTCACCCCAAACTTAGTGTCCATTAGTGGACAGCAATTGAGGATTATGCACATTTGGTATATTAAATTTTCCATTATGCCTAATAGCACTTCGACAATTGATATAATAACTTAGGAAAATCTAAGGGAAACATCCCCATAGTAAATTTTCTTC
>JALTMZ010000063.1 GCA_027001105.1 Thermococcus sp. | reverse complement strand
GCATAAGGCGGCTGTCTGAGGAGTAAAAAGCCCTGGACTTCAACAAGCTCACCATTCTTTGAACTCTGGATCTTGCTCTGGAAATCCCTAACCCTCTTAGCTGGTGTAAGCTTTTCTCGCCTTCCTACAAACCTCAGAAGTTTAAACACGTAATCCTCCATCAAACATAGCATCTACCGAAATGTTTATAAATCCTCCTTTGAAGGTATGTATCGGTACGGCGGTCATAGCGGCGGGGTTACACCCGGTCTCGTTTCGATCCCGGAAGTTAAGCCCGCCAGCGATCCCGGTTGTACTGCCCTCCGAGAGGGGGCGGGAAGCCGGGGACGCCGCCGGCCACTCAAACTGTTTTTCTGTTGAGATTTTAAGAAATCAATACACTTTAGTTGGCAAAGATTTTTAGTTTCGAGCAAACAGCGTCTGTTAGGGAAAGGTTTAAAAACTAAATTCTCCTTTGCTATCTTGACAGCTCGATGAACGATGAAGTTTTGGAGGGATGTGAAATGGCAAAGCCAAGTTACGTAAAGTTTGAGGTTCCAAAAGAGCTAGCTGAGAAGGCTCTTGAGGCTGTTGAGATTGCAAGGGACACCGGAAGAATAAGGAAGGGTACAAACGAGACAACAAAAGCCGTTGAGAGAGGACAGGCAAAGCTCGTTATCATTGCTGAGGATGTTGACCCAGAGGAAATCGTTGCACACTTACCACCACTCTGTGAGGAGAAGGAGATTCCATACATTTATGTTCCAAGCAAGAAGGAGCTTGGAGCTGCTGCTGGTATTGAGGTTTCAGCGGCAAGCGTTGCTATAATCGAGCCTGGTAAAGCTCGTGAGCTTGTTGAGGAAATCGCTATGAAGGTTAGGGAGCTTATGAAGTGAGCTCCCTCTTCCTTCCCTTTACATTCATACTCATCGAAAGATTTAAAGGTCATTGAGTGAGGTTTTTTATAGCTATCATAGAGGTGTGAGGAATGAGCGACGAAGGATACGCTGCTGAGGTTATTGAAATCGTTGGAAGGACTGGAGTTACAGGTGGCGTTACTCAGGTTAAAGTTAGGGTTTTAGAGGGCAGAGATAAGGGAAGAGTCATCAGAAGGAACATTAAGGGCCCAGTGAGAGTTGGCGACATTGTCATTCTCAGAGAGACTGAAAGAGAAGCAAGAGAGATTAAGGCAAGGTGATGTAAATGGCAAGGTGGAACGTCTGCTCATACTGTGGGAAAGAATTCGAGCCAGGAACAGGAAAGATGTTCGTCAGAAACGACGGCAGAGTTTTCTTCTTCTGCTCAAGCAAGTGCGAAAAGTACTTCCTCATGGGCAGAAACCCAAGAAAGCTCAAGTGGACAAAGGCATTCCAAGAGGCAAGGCTCCAGAGAGCAAGAAGCAGAAGAAGGTAAGTCCTTTATTTTTGATTACTTTTTCTGCTTTACTATAAACTTTCCTGAATTTAAAAACTTATTAAAACTATACCAAAAAACATTTTAACACTTCATGCTAAGCTCTTCTGGTGTTGCCAATGGCTGACAATAAGGT
>JALTMZ010000062.1:3252-6653 GCA_027001105.1 Thermococcus sp. | reverse complement strand
GAAAGCCTCCAAAATCCTCAGAACTGCCGGCAGAACTTGGTGCTCAATATAATAATCGGGGTCGTACTTGTGCTTCTTTGGGTCATATTCGCTCAGCAGAATTGCCCTGTCACTTATCTTTTTGTCCCCCCTAAGGATTATATAGCTGATTATCATTCCCGGTCTCACTTTAATCCCTTTAGCCTTGAGCCTCTTTGCAACCGCAACATGCGGTCCGGTGGCTTTATACTCATCCAAACTCTTCGTTATCTGCTCGTGTATCACAAGCTTTTCAAGCGGAACTTTGTATTTTGCCAAGTCTTCAACCACTTTCTTGACTATCTCAACGGCTTTCTCAACGCTACCATCCTTTAGAATTGCCTCCAAGACTTTTGCCTGGGTTTCCTTTGCTATCTCGCTCCAGTCTCTCCTTACAACCTCGAGTCCCCTTGTGGTTATCTTTCCTTCTTCATCTATTACTGCATACCTCTTCTTTGTAACGAAGAACCCTCTTAAGTAAAAGCCCTCATACTCAAGCTCCAGCAATCCAGGTAGTTTGGAATTGATATATTTTAGGAATTCTTTAGCCTTCTTCTTGATAGTTTCAGCGTCAGCTCCAGGTATTGTGGCGTATAGACCATCAGTGTCGCTATAGAGGACTTTAAACCCAAATTTTTCCTCTATTTCTTTAATCGTCATCTCTATGTATGTTCTCCCCCATGCTGTTACGCTCTCGGCACATTCCTTTGAGTACCATCTCGCCTTTGGATACCCCATATAGCCGTAGAAGCTGTTGTGAGCATAGAGCCAGCCAAAACCTGCCAAAAAGTTTTCATTCTCTTCGACACTCAAATCATAGACGTATCCCTCATAGGGGAGTTCCTAAACACTTTTTACCCTATCTAAGGCTAAATCACCCTCGATGAGCCACTCTATAAGCCTTGCTGTCTTCCAATCAAGTTCTCCTTTTTCAACTAACTCTTTGAATTTTGCAAAGCTCATGTTCTTCTGAAACCTCTTTCCAAACACTGCCTCCAAAACTTCTTTTGGAATCAGGTTTGAGTAATAGCTGTTTTTCTGTCTTCCAGTTCTCAGGAATGGCAGGTCTTCATTGATGTAAATTCTGTAAACTCCGCTGTCAAAACCAAGCTTTATTGACGAAATCCCAAGACTGTTGAGGAGAAACACAAGCTGATTAGCTAAGAGCTCACTTTTTGTGGACAGCCTTAGTCTTTTGCTTGGATGGACATCTCCATCACCGAGGAAATATGCATTCAAAAATTCCCATCTTAGCTCTTCTGGTGCAAGGAAGATTGGCTCTGGTATTCTCTTATTCTCTGCACTAATTCCACACATAGCTTTGACGATTAGATATACCACTTTCTTTGAAATCTCCACATAGTTCTCAGCTCTCTTAACTTTACCAAAGAGAACTTCGGAGACATGTTCCATGTCCTTCAGAATTTCTTCATTTTCGTTGTAGAGTCTTACGGTATAGCTGAATCCTCCCGTCTGATTTTTTTGCTTTCTTGCTGAGCCTTCACTCACGTAATATCCCAAGAATCTGGCAAAGTGCTTGTCAAGTTTGACTATAGTTTTCATGCGGAAGCCGTTTAAAGTTCCGATATTCCATTGGGCAAGCTCTTCAAGCGGGAACTCTTCAATGACGTCTCTCAAATCATTGAATCTTATGAAGTACTCACCCTTATTGCCGTTGTATTTTGCTTTCTGGCTCAGTATTTCATATAACCTTTTGTACTTCTTTAATCCTTCCCAGTTAATTACTTCAAAACCTCTTGGCTTAATTCTTACGAAGCCGAGTTCTTCAAGATGGAACAGATAGCGATTGAACGTTCTAATCCTTTTTTCTTCTTCACCAAAAATCCACCTCAAAGCTCTAAGCATTCCTTTGAAGAAGTTCTTTCTGCCTTTGGCAGGAATTGTGAGGATTATGTCTTCTGTCTCTTCGGACGGGAGTAAAGCAAAGAGACGAGGTAGGATTATGAACGTCTCTCTCCCATCGAGCTTGAACATCTTAGGAACAATAATTATATCCCCTTCTTTAAGTTCATCTCCCGTTATCTCACTGATATCGCTTCCTTTAACCGTAAACAGGCTGTGTCCTTGAGTTATCTTGATGCTCCTTCCTGAGCTGAGCTTTATCTTGTATGCCTTTCCTTTGTACCTGTGTCTTATCATCGCTTTAATCTTTGAGAGGCGGGCTTTTTTGGAACTCCTATCAAATGAGATTGTCCAGAGGTCCGAGACTTCAAGAACTTCACTTCCATCAACTATCTTTACTTTTTCGGAATTGGCGTCTATCATCTTGTCGACAAGCTCTCCAATGAGAAGGAACCTTGGGTGACCTTTTTCAAGTACAAAAATCCATTCATCTGGAAGTATGCTGTTTGCCAAAAGCTTCACAGCCTTTTGCCTGTAATCAAGCATTTTCCTTTTCACTGGGTCAATTGTAGCTTTCATTTCTTTCTTTATCCTTGTTCTTGTTTCGATGAGGTCTTTAAGTATAGATGGTATGAAGCCTTTGAAGTCTTTGCAGAAGCGATAACCGACAATCGGGGCAACGTCGTAGTTTTTACAACCCTCTCTTTCGAGGGTATCGGGCGAAACGTTATGTGTGACTATGATTGAGGGGTATAGGGCTTTGAAATCTAAATAAACAATGTTCTCCCATAGTCCTCTCTCCGGCTCTTTAACATAGCCCCCAAGATATGTTGTTCTTAGCCTCCTCTGATACTCCTCGTCGCTTGGCTTGTTTGGTGCAAGTTCGTTTCTCTGGTATGCAACCCTCAGCAAAAACCACTCAACCAAGTTGCCTGTGCTCGAACGGGAAACGTCCCAAACACTTTGCCCGATCAACCTTGCTAACTCTGCTTCCATGGGGAAGAACTCTTTGCCCAATTCATAAGTCGCTTTAGCATCTTCCATCGAATATTTTGCAAGTTCTTTCATTCCTTCTTCGCTTTCCCATATTGCAGTTATCTCCGCAGCCTCAAGTTTGGTTTTCTTCTTGCCTAAGACCGCTTCGTATACAGCCTCAAGGGTGTATGTTGGCAGGTTTATTGTCCTTCTCACAACAGGAAACAGATCAAAATGAATCCTCCCCTTAATTTCAACGGCAAATCTGTCACCCATCCTTTGTATCTTTGGCTCGGGATGCTCCTTGTCTCTTGAAATGAACAACCTTAAGCCCAGCTTCTGAGCTCTCTTGATCAAATACGGCAGATCGAAGTTGTCTCCGTTGTAGGTTATGAGGACATCGGGGTCTTTCTCTCTGACAATTTGAACAAAGCGCTTTATCATCTCTCTCTCGCTGGAAACAACCTCAACATACGGCAGATCAATCTTTTTCCAAGTTATCACTTTTGCCTCATTTTCATCAGCATAGCTGATCATTATTATCT
>JALTMZ010000062.1:0-3242 GCA_027001105.1 Thermococcus sp. | reverse complement strand
TTATTATCTCGCCTTCTCCAAACTGCTCTCCTTCGTGGTAAAATGTTTCTATATCGAAGGCAAGAAGCTTGAGCTTTTCTTCTCCTTCCATCGGAATTAAGCCCTTATCAATGAGATAACGCTTTGCGAAAGGGATGTCATACTCAAAAATGTCAATCACTTTTGGATGCTCCCTTATTTTTTCTCTAATCGCCGGAACGTCTTGTGGATGTTCAAAAATAAGCTTCCACACTCCTGTTGGTCTCCCTAAGAACTTCTTCTGAACTTTTTCAGCTTTCAAAACTCTGACAGTTTTGTTTCCTCTTTTTGCTGTTATCTTTTTAACCTCTTCAATAGCATCATCACTTTCAAGAAGAGCGTAAATGTAAGGCTGGAAGTTCCTATCAAGCTCTATCTTAAACTCGCCATTTTCTTTCTTGAAAATCCTAATTATAGGCTTTCCATCTTTCGTAATGTAGTCAGTATCGAGAATCATAATTTCACCCTGTTAAAAATACATGCCCATTTTAGATAAAATTTTCCACCAAATTTTTAAACTCTCCATCGAAGGTAGGAGCATGGAGCTGTTTTATCGCATAACCCTTCACGAACTCATAGCTGACATACTGACATTAATTGAGGAGCGCGAACTCTCTTCAAAAAATGCTCTTGAGAGGGTTTTTAAGCGAGTCAGCGGAAGAGATAGAGAAAAGGCTCGTGGGTTAGCTCATGCTTATGTATTCGAGATTGAAAAATGGAGGAAGAAGATTGACTTCATAGTGAACTCTGTTCTCAAAGGCTCAAAAATTGAAGATTTAGAGCTCTATTTGGCTAATTTACTTAGAATTGGTGTTTTTGAAATGAAGTTTAAAGGAGTAAACCCAGCAATTGCCACTGATTCCGTTGTTAGGGTCGTTAAGGAGAAATATGATTTGTCAAGGGCTAAGTTTGTGAATGCTTTGCTTAGAGAAGTGGAGAATTTTAACCTCGAAAAAGCTTTGAAAAAGCTGAAAGAGAAGGATAGGATTGAATATTTGAGCGTTAAGTTCTCTCATCCAAGATGGTACGTTGAATATGCAATCGACCTGCTCGGTTATGATGACGCTATTAGGCTTCTGCTAAGCAACAACAGGGCTCAGCGCTACTATGTGAGGGTGAACCCTCTCAAGACTGACATTGACAGCTTAGCTGATTATTTGGAGGAACACAATGTTAGAGTTGCAAGGACTCCAGTTGATGACGTTCTCAAGATTTTAGAATACAAGACCCCAATTACAAGGCTTGAATGGTACAAGCAAGGCTACTTTGTCATTCAGGACTTAGCTTCGGCTTATGTTGCCCATGTTTTAAGCCCGGAAAAGGGCGAGAGGATTTTGGATTTGGCGGCTGCTCCTGGAAGTAAAACGTTCCATGTTGCCCACCTAATGGAAAATACTGGTGAAATAATAGCTGTTGATTATTCTTTGGAGAGACTCAACAAGATGCGTGAGAAGATGAAGATTCTGGGGGTTAAGAATGTTAAGCTTGTTCATGCCGATGGGATGAAGTTTAAAGACAGAGAAGAGTTTGATAGGATTATCCTTGATGCTCCGTGCTCAAGTTCAGGCACCTACAGGCAGTTCCCGGAGGTGAAGTGGCGCTTTGACGAGAAGAAAATCAAGAAAGTTATCCAAGTGCAGAAAGCTATGCTGAGGAATGCTTATCGCAACCTACGGGTTGGTGGGGAGATGACTTACTCCACATGCTCGATCAGAATTGATGAAAACGAAGAGAACATTAAATATGCAATAAGTAAGGTTGGTTTTGAGCTTGTTGATTATCAATTCAGCTGGGGTGAAAGGGGCTTTTTAGAGATTGGAGATAAAGTCTTCAGAGCTTGGACTCATCTGCATGACTGCAACAGCTTTTTCATTGCGAAATTGAAGAAAGAATAGTTCGTGTTCGTTCGTGACGTTTCTATTTCTCTTTTGAATGAAGCTGGAGATGTTTTAGTTTTAGGGGTTCTTCTATGATTCCGATTGTTTGTGCTCCTTTGAATGCTAAGCCAATGCCAAAGAGGATTAGGGCAAACACTAACCTTGCCTCTGCTAAGCCCAATTTATCAACAACAAAACCGTAGATTCCGTAGAAGATTGCCATCATCAATGCCGAAATCATTGCGTAAAGTGATATTATGGTTGCCCTCTTTTCGCTGGGGATTCTCACTTGCAGTTCAATGCCAAAGTTGAAGGCAAAGGCAGTATTGATTATCGTTGCAATAACTCCAAGTATTACGATGAAGATGGGATTTTGGTAGATTACTGATAATGCCGTGAGTATTGGAATGCTCACGGGTGCTATTGAGTAGGCAAAAGCACTCCATTTCTCCTTAAGCCTTACGCCAATTAGTCTTGGGATAACTTTTACTATTGCTTCGATTAGTCCGAGAATGCCGAGTGTTCCCATTATTGTTGTTTTGAGGCTTTGTGCTAAGATGTTGCCTAAATAAGGCTCGAAGTATTGTCGGAATTGGTTGATTGACATGGTTACGGTTATTGCCATGATGATTAGCCAGAATAGGTTTGGTTTTGTGATTTCTTTGATTGAGTGTAAAACGTGAATGTGGTAGGCAACTTCGGGCTTTTTGAACTCATATTCGGGGATGCTGAGGGCTACTATGAGCATTGTTATTTCGAGTGCTAATGTTAGGATTAGTGGTAGTTTGAAGCCGTATTTTTGAGCTAAGAGGCTTCCGATTACGATTGTTATTGCTGAGAGAGGTAGGGTGATGGTTTTTATGCTCTTCATGAGTTTTCTGTATTCTTTTTCTCTACCCGAGTGTTTGAGGTTGTCAAATAGCCATGCTTCTAAGCTTCCGCTGATGAATGTTAGGCTGAGGGAGGTTATTATTGCGTAGGCTATTAGCATGGGAAAGTTTTTTAGGAATATTAGGATTATTGTGCCGATTGGGAAGAGTGTTAAGCCGATTAGGACGCTTTTCTTTCGGCTTATTTTATCTCCCACTACTCCCGTTGGAACTTCGAATAGGAAGAAGCCGATGGTTGATATTGCGGTTGCTATTCCGATTTGAGCGTATGTTAAGCCTTTTGTGAGGTAGTAGATGGTTATGATTCCACTTACAAAGCTCGTGTTCATTAAAGCATAAAGCAACTTATATTTCCCGATTACATTCATTTAAGTCCCCTGCTCTTGCTAACATTGCTAAGTTTGGCTAAGGGGCTTCCTCTTTACAGGCCCTCTTGGATACTCCTCCTCAAATATTT
>JALTMZ010000061.1 GCA_027001105.1 Thermococcus sp. | reverse complement strand
CTAAAAGCTCATCTGGTGATCCCGATGACCTTTGATAGAAAAAAGCTTGAAGAAATCAAAAAAGCTGAACAAGAGTGGGAAGAAAATGTGGTTAAGCCACTTATTGCAAAGAGACCAGAGAGAAAAGAGAAGTTCATGACTGACGATGGCTTTGAAATTAAAAGAGTTTACACCCCTGCTGATCTTGGAGAAGATTGGGACTACATGGAAAAGCTGGGCTTTCCGGGACAGTACCCCTTCACTCGTGGCGTTTATGCGACAATGTATAGAGGAAGATTCTGGACGATGAGACAATATGCCGGCTATGCCACCGCTGAGGAGTCAAACAAACGTTACAAGTACCTCTTGGAACAAGGACAAACAGGTTTGAGTGTAGCCTTTGACCTACCAACCCAGCTCGGTTATGACAGCGACCATCCAATGGCGGAGGGAGAGGTTGGTAAAGTTGGTGTTGCTATTGACTCCCTCTGGGATATGGAGATTCTCTTTGACGGGATTCCTCTTGACAAGGTTTCAACTTCAATGACAATAAACTCTACAGCCGCAAACCTTTTGGCAATGTACATCCTCGTTGCTGAGAAGCAAGGGGTTCCGCAGCACGTTTTAAGGGGAACTGTGCAGAATGACATCCTTAAGGAGTACATTGCGAGGGGGACCTACATCTTTCCACCACAGCCCTCAATGCGCTTAACTACGGATATTATCATGTACTGTGCTGAGAATGTTCCAAAGTGGAATCCGATCAGCATTAGTGGGTATCACATCAGAGAAGCTGGTGCAAATGCAGTCCAGGAGGTTGCCTTCACATTGGCAGATGGTATCGAATATGTAAAGGCTGTTATTGAGAGAGGGATGGACGTTGATAAGTTTGCCCCAAGATTGAGCTTCTTCTTCAATGCGCACAACAACTTCCTTGAGGAGATTGCAAAGTTCAGAGCTGCAAGAAGGCTGTGGGCTAAGATAATGAAGGAAAAATTTGGTGCAAAGAATCCAAAGTCAATGCTCCTTAGATTCCACACGCAAACTGCTGGTTCAACTCTCACAGCCCAGCAGCCAGAGAACAACATCATTAGAGTCACGATTCAGGCTTTGGCTGCAGTGTTGGGTGGAACTCAAAGCTTGCATACGAACAGTTATGATGAGGCTTTGTCCCTTCCAACGGAAAAGAGTGTCAGGATTGCATTAAGAACACAGCAGATTATCGCTTATGAGAGCGGTGTTGTTGACACGATTGACCCATTGGGGGGAGCGTATTACATTGAGTGGCTTACCGATCATATCGAGGAGGAAGCCATGAAGTACATTGAGAAGATTGAGCGCATGGGTGGAATGATGAGGGCTATTGAGCGCGGCTACATCCAGAAGGAGATCGCAGATTCCGCTTACAAGTATCAGAAAGAAGTTGAGGAGGGCAAGAGGATTATCGTTGGTGTCAACAAGTTTGTTGTTGATGAGCCGATTGAGGTCGAGATTCTCAAGGTTGATCCAAGTATTAGGGACAAGCAGATTGAGCGTTTGAAGAAGCTGAGGAGTGAGAGGGACAACAAGAAGGTTGAAGAGGCTTTGGATAAGCTGAGGAATGCTGCAGAGAAGGAGGATGTTAACCTAATGCCATATATAATTGAAGCACACAGACACTTGGCGACACTTGGCGAAGTTACTGATGTTTTAAGAGAAGTTTGGGGTGAATACAGGGCACCGTTGATATTCTAAGGCATTTTGTCTTTTATTTTAACTTTGTTCTCGGAAGGTAATACCACAAAGCATGTTTGATAATAAAAACATTTATTTATCAGCTGAACGAGACAATTCTGAGAGGTGAGGAAATGAGCTGGAAAAGAGGGGCTTATCCTGAGTTTACACTTGAAGATGCAGTTGCAACACTTTTTCTCTTAAAGACTCCGAGAGGAAGAAAACAGATTTCTGAGGGTCTTGATCTCGGTGAGGGGAGCGTTAGAACTCTTTTGAAGAAGCTTGCAAAGCTGGAATTAATTGAGTCAAAACAAAAGGGGCATTATTTGAATGAAAAAGGTCTTAATGTTCTGTCCCAAATACTAACTTTGTTCTCTGAGCCGGCTGAAGTTGAAAAAATTGAAAACATGCCCACTTATGCTATCCTTGTTAAGAACCCACCCCAATTTAAAAGCATAGAACTCAGAGACGAAGCTATTCGCTATTTTGCCAAAGGTGCTATGATTTTGGTTTACAAAGCAGGTGAGATTGTATTCCCTGAAGATGAAAGACCATTAAAGGAAACTCTCCCCAAGCTTGCTGAGGATTTGAAAAAGCTTAATCCGGAGGAAGGAGACTTAATCGTTGTTACATGGGCTGAAAATAGAGCAGATGCAATCAAAAGCGCAATTCATGTTGCATTAACACTTAAAAAGAGTGAACTCCCCAGGGAGATCCTTGAGGTGGGCAAATGATTATCTTGGCATTGGACGTTTATGAGAGAAAGAAGGCATTGAAAATAGCAGAGGAAACTAAGGACTATCTTTGGGCGATAAAGATCAACTGGCCCCTCATTCTTGGAAGCGGGGTTGGAATAATCGGGGAGCTAAAAGAGAAAACGGACCTACCGGTTATAGCTGACTTAAAAGTTGCTGATATCCCAAATACAAACAAGCTCATAGCAAAGAAAGTTTTTGATAATGGGGCAGACTATATAATTGTTCACGGCTTTGTTGGAAGGGACAGTGTCAGGGCGGTCATGGAGGAGGGCAATACGATTATCGTTGTGGAGATGAGCCATCCTGGAGCTGAGGAATTCATGCAGCCAATTACTGACAGACTTATAGAAATGGCAAATGAGCTTAAACCTTTTGGAGTTATCGCTCCCGGAACGAGGCCTGAGAGGATAAGATACATTAGAGAAAAGCTTGATAGGGATATAAAAATCCTAACACCAGGAATAGGCGCTCAGGGCGGGAAAGCTAAAGAAGCTTTAAAAGCTGGTGCTGACTACATAATTGTTGGGAGAGCAATTTATAATGCTGATAATCCGAGAGAAGCTGTTAAAAGCCTTTGGGGTGAGCTGAATGCTGAAGATTAAGCATCCTTTGAGCAAGAAGGAAATTAAAGAGATAATACGGGAGATGAGTTCAATTTTTGGGGAGGAAGTTGCTAAGAAGCTAATAAGCAAAAAGGATAACGTTCAGCTTGCTGAATTTGATAAAACTACCCAAATACTTTTTGTAAATGGGAAGCCAATGTTTATAAAACGTCAGAACTTGGTATTTCCGCTTGTAATTGCCCTATATGAGCTGTCCAATGAGGAAGACTTGAGAAAATGGAAGCGAAGGGTTGTGGTTGATGAAGGTGCCGTTCCGTTCATCCTAAAAGGTGCCGATGTAATGGCTCCCGGAATAGTAGATGCAGATGGGGATATAAAAGAAGGGGATTTTGTATTTGTTGTTGAAGAAAATTATGGAAGACCTCTTGCAATTGGAATTGCGTTGATGAGCGGCAGAGATATGAAAGAAAAAAATAGGGGAAAAGCTGTGAAAGTAATCCACCATGCAAAGGATAAGATCTGGGAGCTGACGGTGAGACCATGAGTAAGGAGAGAGAGAAGAAGATAAGAGTCCTCGTCGGGGGAGTTTTTGACATCCTTCATGTTGGGCATATCCATTTTTTGAGTCAAGCAAAACAGCTTGGAGATGAACTCATTGTGATAGTGGCACATGATGAAACTGTTGTTAAGAGGAAAGGGAGACCTCCAATAAACTCGATGCACGAAAGGGCTGAAGTTTTAAAAGCCTTAAAGATGGTGGATGAGGTTTACATTGGGGAGCCTGATGGGATAAGTTTTGATCTTGTGAAGAAGATAAACCCAGACGTTGTAGCTTTGGGGCCTGATCAGGATTTTAAATGTGAAGAGCTTAAAAGACAACTGAGGCAGCACGGCATAAATGCTGAGGTTATAAGAATTCCCTACCTCTACAAAAGTGACGTCGCAAAAACAAGCAGAATAATAAAGAGGATAGTGGAAATATTCTGTGAGTGATTTTATCTCCTGATTTGAGCTGCTGGGTTAGTGGTGATTAAATGAGCTTGGCTTTCTCCAGATAGCTTCTTAAAAACTCTGGATCCTCCCTAAGCACAGCGCTCATTAGCTCATCAAAGTTCTTTTCGCCCATCGCCTTTTTGAGATAGTAGTACAGATTTACAGCATCTTCCACAATATTGCTCTGTCTTCTGCTTTCTTCGGCGTAGAGCTCAATTAATTTTAGATTTGTGTCCTGGCTGATGTATAATGTTTTCTGCTTTTTGATTTTCTTGAGCTCCTCTCTTCTTTTATCAGCTTTCTTTGTCTTGGGTCTTGTGAGCTCGTCAATTGAGCCAGAAAATAGCTGTGGAATTTTACCTTTCTCCTTCGACAAGGGTAATCACCTCTTTTGCAAGCTTTAAAAACGCTTTCGCTGCTCTTCCATCACCCTCAAATTCAAATATGCTGACTCCCTGAGATTGAGCTTTTTCAAGAGCAACTGACTTGGGTATGGTTGTCAGCAATGGAGCATTTGGATACGTTTCTTTCAACTCCTTCAGCCGTGTAGCTGGAACTTTTGTCTGTCTTGTGAATTTATTGGGAATCAATCCAAGAAGTGTAAGGTTCTCGTTGGTCTCCTCTTTAATCATTTTCATAAGGTTGAACATAAGCTGCATCCCGATAACTCCAAAATAGCTAAGCTCAAGGGGAATCAAAACATAATCTGAAGTTGTGAGTGAGTTCACAAGGAATATCCCCATACTTGGTGGGTTGTCAATTAAAACATAATCGTACTCTGGGAGAACTGATTTCAAGGCTTTTTCTAAGCGCCTTTCACGATTGTATGCATTAATTATCTCAATCTCTTTAGCAGAGAGATTCAGGTGAGAGGGTATCAAATGCAGATTTTCTCTAATTTCAACTATGGAATCCTCAACTCTGCTTTCCCTTGTCATTAATGTCCCAACGTTGTTATCCTCATAGTTAAGAACCTCCATCCCTATTAATCCAAAAGTCAAGTTAAATTGTGGGTCTATATCGACCAAGAGAACCCTTCTGCCCATATTTGCGAGAGCAAAGCCAAGATTCATTGTTATTGTTGTTTTTCCGACTCCACCTTTTTGATTAGCTATACTAATGACTTTTGCCATGCTATCACCTTGTAATCTAACTTAGATAGAGAGAAAGAGGAAGAAATATCAAAACTGGTAAATATCTCTAAAGATTCTTTCTACATCTTCATTTACAGGTGGTTTAGATTTCTCACTTTTCATCGTCCTCTCGAAGATCCTTTCAAGCTTGGTGTCCTTCGTGATCATTCTTAGGGTGTCTGTAGGCATGAGAATTCTGTTGCCGTCTTGAAGCGCGTTAACTTCACCGCTTAAAATGTGGGGGGAGTTGACTCCGGTCATTATAACCATTGCCCTAACGGTTTTGCCCAAATCTTCATCAATCATTGCACCCCATTTTATCTCAGACTTCGTACCTAACTTCTCATAAACTATTTTCATTGCCTCGTGGACTTCACCAAGCTTTACATCTGGGCCAACTGTAAAGTGAATTAATGCCGCTTCGCCGCTTCCGAACTCAACCTCAAGCATTTTGTTGTTGAGAGCATTAACTACAGCATCAACAGCCCTGTTCTTTGAGTCGCTCTCGCCTATACCTATCAGAGCAGCACCACCATTCTTCATGACGCTGTAAACGTCAGCAAAATCTATGTTAACTATGGAAGGAAGCTTTATTGTTTCTGTTATGCCCTTGACCATTCTCGCTATAATCTCATCCGCAAATCTAAATGCAGCGGAGAGTGGCAGATTTGGAACGAGCTCTAAAAGCTTATCATTTTCAATTATTACAACAGTATCCGAATACTGGAGCAAAGCTTGTATACCTGCTTTTGCCTTCTCGATTCTTCTTGTCCCTTCAGTTGAGAATGGAAATGTTACAACACTCACAACGAGCGGTTCTTGATACCGCCCATTGTTTCTTGCTACCTCTTTGATTATCCTTGCAACAACTGGTGCGGCTCCAGTTCCAGTTCCATTACCCATTCCTGCAGTTATGAAGACTAAATCAACATCCCTAACTACCTCGGCGATTTCTTGGGCACTTGCCTCAGCTGCTAAGTATCCGATTCTTGGATCTCCACCAGAACCCTTGCCGTGAGTTATGTTCTTCCCGAGAAGGATTTTTTTATGAGCTTTAGTTCTCGCCAAGTGTTGAGCATCGGTATTCATAGCAATAAGCTCTGCTCCTTGGACACCAAGCTCATAGAGTCGTGTTATGGTATTGTTCCCAGAACCGCCAACTCCGATGATTGCAATCTTAATCAGACCCTCTAAGTTTTCCTCATATTCCCCAAATTTTTCTTTTGTGTTTTCATCAAAGTCCAAGTTAATACCCGCCTGTTCCAAGAGTTTCCACACCATTGCCTTTAACCCCCGGGCTTAATTGTTAACTAATTGATCACAAACCCTTATTCGAGTATGTACTCAGGAGTTGTTCTTTCTTCTGTCTCAAGTTTGTAGAGCTCTTTCTTTATCAGCTCTCTGATAGCCTCTCTTATAACCTCACTTCTATTGGGATAAACCCCCCTCTTTACGAGGGTATCAATAGCATTCAGAAGACCTTGCGGTATCTGCACGCTAATTATTTTCATCTTTGTCATCGCTGAACCTCCAAGTACATGAAGCTGCTAATTTTTTCATTTGCTTTAAGTAGTTAAATATTTTTTGCCTCGGTCTTAATATTGTGAT
>JALTMZ010000060.1 GCA_027001105.1 Thermococcus sp. | reverse complement strand
ATTATGAAGGATTCTACCGCTTGGGATGCACAATCTGTCCCAGTTTGGCTGATTGGGAAATAACGTTATTGAAGAAGAGAGGGGAGAAAAATTTACCTCCCCATTAAAGCCTTCTTCCAAGCACAATTCCAATTATCAACCCAAACAGAACACCAAGCGCCCCAATTCCACCTAAGAGTGATGTTGGAACATTTTTCTCAGGAACTGCTGATGTTGTAGTTGCGCTGGCTGTTTGTGTATCTGTAGGTGTCTGTGTATTTGATGGATGGGGTATCTGAGGAGTAATTGTGCTCTCGGTAATTTTTGGCACAGTTTTTGGAAGGAACATCATTGCGGTCTCTTTTGCGTATTGGTAGAATATCATAGCCGTTTGGATATTTTCAGTCCCTCCTTGCTTTTCGTAGCTTTGAGCAAACTCATAGTACGCCATTCCAAGAATTGGATAGACACCTTTGCTCTGGGCTATTGCTATCGCAGTTTTTGCATCTTCCTTCATCTGCTGGAGCTTATCCATAAGAACTGTTTCGTTGTCTATTCCAAGGGTGTCAAGTATAACTTCTGCCCTTATCCTTGCCTCCATTGCTGAAAATAATGCTGCAGAATACTTCCCATCCTCATAATACTGCTCTCCTTTATTCAGCTCATCAACAAGGCCTTGCATTAAGCTTTCCCCAAACATTGAAGTTATATAGGTAACAACCAGACGGGCGTTATCCAGGTATTCTCTCGCTGTCTCTTTGATTACATCCCTGCTGATCACATCACCTTTTGCGTATCTCTCTCCCAATTTAGCCCAGAACTTTGCTGTCTGCACCCTTTCATATGCAAATGCAGCATTGCTTACAGCATTCCAATAGTCACCTTTGTAGTAATCACTCCATGCATCCTTGAGAAGAGATTTTGCCTGCTCTATCCTTTCCTCACTTGCTGCAACAGCTTGTAGCATTGTTGTGCCTCTAATTGTCAAGTTAGAAACGTAATTTTCGGTATTTTTTATATCGTCATTGACAGAGTTGAGTAGTTTTTCAATGTCCTTCTCATTCTGCATATCCAGATACCAATCAACGTGTCTGATAATAATCCTCGCTTGGAAGTCCTTACTTAGGGCTGTGTAGTACATCCCGGAATCTAAGGCATCTTTGGCGTCTTTTAGGGTCTGGTTTGCATCTTCAAGCGCTGCTTTGAGATAGGAGTAGGTTGTGTAGCTAACATCGCTCTCTTTGAGCTTCTTTTCAACTTGTTTGTAGTATTCTGTGGTGTTTTTGTAATCCCTCTCCGCATCTTCTTTGAGGAATGATGTGTCAATTTTGATATTTTCCGGAGCTTGGGGCTTTTCTATTTTGTGTCCTGTAAAGTAATACACAGCCTCATAGATGTCTTTGACTTCCTTTACCTCCAGTCCCCATCTTTCCTTTGCATATTGAACAACATCCACCTTTTCTTCTTTTGTTGTTATTTGGACAAGGGGCCCAATTTGCTTTTGTTCAGTTTTTTGGACAACTTGGATTCTCTGTCCCTCAGGTATTAAGAACAACTTCGCTCCAACACTGTGGGCTGCCGATGCTTTTTCCAAAATTCCGCCAACAGGACCAATTGTTCCATCTGGATTTATCATCCCGGTCATCATAACATCGTTTCTGAGCTTCCAACCCTTTAATGCGGCGATTATCCCAACGGTCATGGTTCCTCCAGCAGATGGTCCTCCAATTATGGGTGAATCAGCTTTAACCTGTATGAAGACATCATACTTGCTCATATCGACTCCAAGAACCCTACCCGCTACTTGGGCAGCCAATCTTGCACTTGCTTGCATGTCAACTTCCGCTAATGGCCATGTCTCCACGTATACGTGTCCGCTTCCCGGGGCTACTGTAATTACGAACTCCGTGGCTACACCAACTAACTCTCCGTTAGCAGTTTTTGAGACTGCTGGAGCTTTTAAGACGACTGTATGTCCTTCAGCTGGGCATTGAGCAAGTGCCAGTGGCGAAATAAGCAGAATTAATGCCAAGAACGGCAACAGCTTTTTCATTATTTCACCCCCCAAATCCAAAAAGGTTTTTAATTTAATAGCTCTTGTGGTTCATGAATCTAAGATTAGAGGATTGCACCAAATAAATTTAATATCTTTAAGTCGTTGTAATAAAATGCTGAGGGGATATGGATGGGGTTGTTTTCATCGCTGATTCAAAGAAAATTTAAAAACATTGCTGGAAGAAGGTATGAAAGAATTCTCAAGGAATACAAGGAATTTCTATTAACTGAGGAAGAGATGATGCTTCCAGAAATTAAATCAATTTTAATGCCCCTTGATAGATTTATAGGTGAAATTCCGCCCGAAATCTACGAAACTCTCTCGGCTTATAATGATGCAAGGATAATCCTTGTTTATATCATTGACGCTCATGTGTTCCATGTGATCGAGCAAACTCTCGGCAAAGACATCAGTGAGGAGTTCAGAAAGAAAGAGGAAAATGATGGAAGGTTACTGCTTGAAAAAATTGCTAAAAATTTTGAAGGTCTCGGCATAAGTCCCCAAATCAGATTGTTCTTTGGGGATAAAGGGGAAGATGTTATAAAGCTTGCTGAAAAGCACGACATGCTTGTATTGTCTAAAGCTTACGGCTCTGAGATTACAAAAACTCACCCGCTAAGCCCTGTAGTTTTAAAGATAGTCCAGCATGTTGATATTCCGGTTATAGTGTACTGAGGTGGCAAGAATGAACCCTGAAGCAGTGGCAATTGCAGTGTTCCTCCTTACTTACGCGCTGGTAGTTAGTGAGAGGATCCATAGGGCAGTCGCTGCCATGCTCGGAGCATCAGCGGTTCTGTTCTTGAAAATAGTGCCATGGGAAAGGGTTCCCAAATATTTGGATCTGAACACCTTGTTCCTTTTAATGGGGATGATGATTATTGTAAACACTGCCAGAAACAGTGGGCTTTTTGAGTATGTTGCAATAAAGACTGTAAAGCTTGCACGTGGAAGCCCTATTAGGGTTCTGTTGTTGTTCTCTGTTGTTACCGCGATAGTCAGCTCTGTGCTGGATAACGTCACAACTGTACTATTGTTAACCCCAATGCTTCTCTACATTTCCCGCTTAATGGATCTGAATCCAGTTCCTTTTCTGCTTTCTGAGATATTTGCATCTAATATTGGTGGAACTGCAACCTTGATCGGAGACCCTCCAAACATAATGATAGGGTCTGCGGCAAAATTAAGCTTCAATGAATTTCTGAGTAATATGGGACCCATAGCGGCAGTTGATTTGATTATAACCGTCTTGATAATATACCTTGCATACAACAGCGCCCTTAAGGTAAGCCCTAAAAAGAAAGTTATGATAAAACAAACTCTTCGTGGCTTGGATGAAAACGCTGCAATTAGGGATATAAGGCTTTTTAGGAAGTCTGTAGCGATAATCCTGTTTGTAGTAGCTTTGTTCTTCTTCCATGACAAATTGGGCATAGAACCTGCTGTTGTGGCTCTTCTTGGGGCTTCTCTGATACTGTTGTGGACACGGGAAGACCCAGAGGGCATTTTTGAAAAAATTGAATGGCCAGCTTTGTTTTTCTTTGGGGGATTATTTATAATCGTTGGAGCATTGGAGGAAACAGGGACAATAGCACAAGTTGCAAAGTGGGTGTTAAATCACGTGCATACTTCAGGTGAAGCTCTGCTTGCAATTACGTGGTTTTCAGCTTTTTCCTCAGCCATTGTAGATAACATCCCATTAACAGCTGCAATGATACCTTTGATAAAGCATATGGGTACTTCAATGGATGTTTACCCGCTCTGGTGGGCCCTCAGTTTGGGGGCTTGTTTAGGAGGGAATGGGACTGCAATAGGAGCATCTGCAAACGTTGTTGTTATTGGAATTGCTGAGAGGGAAGGGATTAGGATAACATTTGGGGACTTTTTAAAGGTTGGTATGGTTATAATGATTGTAACGGTTGCTACAGGGGTTGGAATACTCTGGGTTAGATACATCGGGTGGTGAACATGAGAATACTGGTGCTTATAGATGGATCAAAGTGGAGTCAGAAAGCTGCACTTCATGCTATAGCCATAGCCAAGAGAAAAAACGCCAAGATAATTTTGTTTTCTGTTCTTGATCGGAGGGAGGCAAAGGCTATTGCTTTTAACCTAAGCATGCGAAGCGATAAAATTGGAGAAATAAAAAAGTTTGAGGAGCAGATATGGAAAGAAATGAAGAAAAGTGTTAAGGAGATAATGGGAGGTCTGCTTGAGCTCTGCCATGAGGAGAATGTGAACTGCTCCATGAAGATCGTAGAAGGAATAGCAAAGGATGAGATTCTAAAAGAGGCAAATAGTGGGGCATATTCCTTGGTTGTTATGGGGGCTTACGGGAAGAGTGGAAAAACAAGAATCGGGAGCTTGCTGGAGGAGCTTGCTGGAATTATAAAACCTCCCCTGCTGATAGTCCGCTAATCCATCTTTACGACCGCTATGAAAAACAGCAGGAGTATCATCAGCTCAAGCACAGTTGCCACTATATCAAGGGTGCTCTCTTTTATTCCCGCTATTATGTGAAGGTTTTCCAAGGTTTTCTTAATTCCAAAGAGCAGAAAGGCAAGAAGTAGGAATAAGATGCTTTTCATACCGCTTTTTTTATACGCTATCCACGAGACGAAGGATAGGAAAAGTGCGATACCAATTATTGCGACATCGAGTATTATATCAATCATTTAGTTCACCACCCTTTAGGGTTAGCATTAGGTCAATAAGCTTATCTGCCAGCTTATCCCACAGCTTCGGCCTGTATTCGCTGATCACCCTGACTATCACCTCGATGTCACACTTCAGGCTGTACACAACATTTCGTCCCTGTTTTCTCCTGTCAATCAAGCCCAGTTTGTTGAGGACGTTCATATGATAGTTTATCGTTGCTTGAGTCAGCCTTAACTTTTCTGCAATTTCCCGCTGGTTCATTTCTCTCTCTGCCAGCAACAGCAGTATCTTTCTCTGGGTTTCATTGGAGATTGCTATTAGCAACGGTTCGTATTCTTTCTCAAATTCCTTGGGAAATATGTATCTTTTTCCCCCAAGCTTCTTTGAAACTATTTTGTTTTCTTTTTCAAGCTGGTACAGATGATATTGAAGGTTTCCTATCCCTATCCCAAGCTCTTCTGCAAGTCTTCGAAACGTTATTCCTGGATTTTTATAAATGTACTGGAGTATTTCTTCTCTATGGGTCATGCTACCACTTGCCTTATTCTCCTTTTGGTACACTCTTCTATAAATTACACGGAAAGAGATATAAATTGATTTGGGTTTATGAATGGGTGTCCCTTTCTGTGATTTGCAGGGTGATACACATGGAAATCGAGAGATTAATGAAGAAAGCAGAGGAACTCGCGAGACGGTATGGAATCAACTATTATGAGGTGAGGATAGTTAAAATAAATGCCACCCATCTGGAGATGCAAAATTCTCACCTTGAAGAACTTTCCTCAAATATGGAAATCGGTATTGGCGTGAGAGCATTTCAAGGAGCATGGGGATTTTCTTCAGCCAACGACATGAGAAGGGCTGAAAAAGCAATTGAGACGGCAATGAAAATTGCGAAACTCATGAAAGGAGGTTCAAAAGTTTATATGGATGATCCCATAAAGGATAAGGTAGAAATTAAAGCGAAAAGGCCTTTCACAGATGTTGATTTGGAGGAAAAGCTTGAGCTTGTGAAAATGGTGGATAAGTCTCTGAGTGGGGATAGAATTGTAAACAGAAAAGTGACTTATGGTGATGGCTTAAAGTGGCAGTTCTACTTCAACTCACTGGGAAGTGAAATTGAAACTATAGTCCCAAGGATAAGGCTCAGCTTCTCTGCAACGGCTAAAAAAGGGAAAGACATGCAGAGCTACTGGAAAATCTTCGGTGGAACTGGTGGATGGGAGATAATCGATAGAATTGATTTAGGATACTGGACAGATTTTGTGAAAGAAAAAGCAAAGTCTCTTCTGAATGCCCAGCTCCCACCTTCTGGAGAGTTCGATGTGATAATGGATCCAGAGCTTGTCGGTGTGTTCATTCATGAAGCCTTGGGACATGCAAGCGAAGGCGATGCAATAAAGAATGGAGAAAGCATCTTGGAGGGGAAACTTGGAGAGAAAATAGCCGTTGAGGAGCTTACTGTTGTTGATGATCCAACCATAGAAGGAAAATTCGGCTCATACATTTATGATGACGAAGGTGTAAAAGCGAAAAAGGTTGAGATAATAAAAAATGGTGTTCTAAATGAGTACCTTCTTGACAGAGAGACAGCAGCTTACCTTAATATGCAGCCAAATGGGCATGGAAGGGCTCAGAGCTACAACTATCAGCCCTTAGTCAGGATGAGCAACACTTATATCGAACCCCGTGACTGGAGCTTTGAAGAAATGCTCAGTGAAGTGAAAAAAGGTCTTTATTTGATTGGAGATAAAGGTGGAGAGGTCGACATAGCCAATGGAACATTCATGTTTGGAGCAAAGGAGGGTTACCTAATTGAAAATGGTGAGATTAAAGCGCATATACGAGATGTTGCATTATCCGGAAAAATTCTTGATGTTCTCAAGAATATTAGGGCTATTGGCAAAGATTTGAGAGTTGAGTTCCCCGGCTATTGCGGAAAGGGTCAGTGGGTGCCTGTGGATGATGGAGGGCCTCATGTATTGACAAGAGCTTTGGTGGGTGGACTGCTATGATAGATGAGCTCATTAAAATTCTCAATCACAAAGACGTTGAGTGGGAAATTTACTGGGAAATAGGGAGGGGCAGCTCTTTTAAGGTTGAGAGATGTGAATTGGTGAGAGCCCAGCGTAAGTA
>JALTMZ010000059.1 GCA_027001105.1 Thermococcus sp. | reverse complement strand
CTCTAAGGTGTAACCGTCAATCGATCTTGCAAACTTGAATGAACCGTCTTGGAAATTGTATGTTGGAAGTGCTGAGTTTTCATTTGTCCATTCTACAGCTGCCATCGTCCCCTGACGGTGCCAGAACTCGTAGGTTGGCTTACTCAGTATTTCATCATAAGCCTCTTTGCTTAGTTTTCTTAACTCCTCTTTATCTGCCACTGGAATTTCCTTTGTTCCTTTGATTACAACAGCCTTAAGCTTCTTGCTTCCCATTACTGCACCAATACCGGGTCTTCCTCCGGCTCTTCCTTCTTGTGACATTATAACTGCATATTTCACTAAATTCTCGCCACCAGGTCCAATGCTTAATATGCCCACATTCTTGCCGTGGATCTTCTTCAGCTCTTCCTCAGTCTTAAAGGTATCAAGACCCCAGAGTCCCTCAGCACTGAGAATACTTACATTATCATCTTCAACGTAAAGATATACCGGCTTTTTGGCTTTTCCTTCAATAACAATGGCATCATAACCAGCCTTTCTAAGATGTACAGTTGCCATCGTTCCTATGTTTCCGTCCCCATATCCCCCAGTAAGTGGACTCTTAGCTGCAACCACCAATTTTCCTCCGCTTGGTGTTGGGAGGCCGTTAAATGGCCCAGCAGCTATGACAAGCTTGTTTTCTGGGCTAAGAGGATCAACTCCCTTGACTTCGTCCCAGAGAATCTTTGCTGCCAATCCCCTTCCACCGATGAAAAGTTGAGCAATTTCTGGAGAATATTCCTGCACTTTGACTTTGTTGTTTGTTAAATCAACTCTTAAAATTCTTCCCCACCAACCTTTCATAGAACCACCGTATTTCATAATGATGAAATTCTATAAAAGTTTTGAGTTCACAAAAACCTTTAACTGCTCCATCTTGAGAAAATATAAATATTTAACTATCTCTATTCAAATAAATTTTTCTGTTTAGCAAAATTTTTCGAAGCTTCTCCGTAATAAACGGTACAACATGAATTGTTTGCGATCATTGATGGCTAATTTCGAACATCCAGTGCTCTCTTTTTCGAACCAAAAACTTTATAAAGTTTGGCTACATATGTAATAATGAAGTTACATATGGAGAGGTGATTCAACATGAGAAAGAAAATATTGGGTGTTGGGTTGTTGGCTTTGGTATTTGGTTTGGTATTTGGAGCAGCTGCAGCATATCAGGGTGTCCCTTCAGAAACAGCAAACACAACAGAATGTCCATGTGAAAACTTTGTCAAAGCAAGATACATGCATGGTCAAAATGGTGAGCATGGGAAGGGAACTCCTCAGTTTATGGGGCTTGGAATCAAAGGGCAATACCTTGGAGAAGCCAATGTTGATGAGCAGCAGATACAAGAATATCTAAGCGGTGTCACCATTGAGGAATTCACAACTCCAAGGGGAATTACAGTGCAAAAGTTAGTGCTTGATGGGGAATACATTGGAAAGATAGTAGGCGACTATGATCTCGGCTCCCTTGAAGTGTACAAAGCATACGAGACTCAGAACGGAATAAAAGTATTCCTAAGCTATGATGGAGATATTGTGGGGTTCTTCCTTATGAAGTGACCTCTCTCCTTCTTTATTTTTATGGGGGTCTGGATGAGATTGCTGGAAAATTTGAAATTTTCGCTATCATCACTCGTTAAGAAGAAAGAGAATGCTATTCCAGTACCTGTAATGGCTCAAAAAGAAGAACACACTAAAAAGGAGTGTGGGTGGTGGAAATGAAGGTGCCAGCGTGGTTGAGGGGAGCAGTTGACTTAGTTTTGACAGCGGTGTTTGTACTTGTGGCGATATCCGGAATTGCGCTTTATCAAGCACCACCTGGTAGGATTGCAGATACCATCGGCTGGACATTCTTGGGTGTAACCAAGGACACTTGGGAAACAGTACATACATACTTGGGATTTGTCATGACTGGTTTAGTGGCGGTTCATTTAATAATCGGATTCAACAGCATGGTTGTCATGCTCAAATCTGCATTTAAGAAAAGCAGGGTTAAAGTAGCTGGGAGTCTAATCTTAATTAGCTTAGTACTTGTTGGTGGATACTCTGCATTTGCCGCATTAACTGCCGAGGAAGAAACTACATCCGAGACTACATCATCTGAGGAGATATCGGTAACGGTTGATAACACAACAATAGAGATAACGGGCTCTATGCTAAAGAGTTTGACATTAGAGCAACTTGCTGAGATGTATGATGTAGATCCCCAAAAACTCGTTGAAATCTTAAAAGCAGACTATAATATTGAAGCACAGCCTGATCAGCTGCTTGAGATGGTAGAGGCTAACAATGAGTTGGACAGAGAGCAGTTTAAGGAAATCTTAGCTGAAGCTATAGCAAAAGCAAAACAGGGGGGAGGTTGAATGCCTGGACCATATTTTTCCTCCTTTTATCCTGAAATGACAAGGATAGATTATTTGATAATTGGCTTTTGGGCAGTCTTGGTCATTGTGATTGCATCTTCACTGTATATATTGAAGAGATCCTTGGATGCGCTCCTTGAAGAGGTCAAGCAGACTAATTCAGTGGCACACCAGTTAAGGGATCAGAGCAAACACATCAATGAAGTCCTTCAAGAAGTTTAAAGTTCTTAACTGTTTCTGACTTCTTTAATGTTCTTCTGATGTCTTTAAATTGACTTTTGGTGTGGTTTTAAACATAGATAAACGATTGCAAACGTTATTTAACAATCAACAAGAAATTGAACAAAATACTGGGTTCAAATTGAACAAACAGAAACAATAAGTGACGATTTCGTGAAAAAAGCTTAAATATATCTTGTTTATTAAAAATAATGGAGGTGGTGGAGAATGATGTGGAAAAAAATGCTGTCAGTGGTGCTTGGCTTGATAATCTTGGGTCTCTCATTGACATTCACGCCTGTAAATGCGTCAGAAACCACGGTAGTCATTTTAGTGAGTGACAACGAGGCGGACTGTGCATTAGCAAATTACATTGCGAATATAACGGTAAATGTGAATGTTGTAATAGTTAAGACTCCTTGGGGAATATACAATCCTAATGTAACTGCGGAGATAATCAGCTATGCCCCGGATGAGGTCATTATTATTGGGGGTCCAGTGGCAGTTCCGGAGGAATACGTTGAAGATCTGCAGAATTTAGGCATTAGCGTTGAGAGATGGTGGGGACAGAACAGGTATGAAACAGATTTGGCGGTAATAAAAAATGCCACAGTAAAGTTTCAGCTACAGCTACAAAACAGAGTTGTTCTTGTGGCAGGTACCGACTTGGCAGGAATTGAAAAGGCACTGCAACTTGCAATCCGTGAGAGGGCAATGATAGTGCTGGTGAACCAAACCACGAACATTACAAAAATTATGGAGCGGTTGCACGTCAGGGCAGGCAACTTCACAATAATTGGAACCCCCGCCATGAATCAAACAATGCTCCACATTATGAAACAGCTTAGAAAGCAGGAGTGCAACTGCACAGAGCTCCATCTCAACATCACTGCTGAGAGGGCTCTTGAGGCAATACAAATAGCTGAGGAAAAAGTGAACACAGCAAAAGAACTCGCTGAGAATGCAACAAATCCTACCCTTAAAACCCTCTTAAGAATAGCAGAAAAGCAACTTGAGGATGCAAAAGATGCATACAACAGTGGAAAATATGGACTGGCATATGGTCTTGCAATAGCCGCAAAATCCAAAGCAGAGGTTGTCATCAGATTTGCCGGTGAAGACATTAGAAAGATGATAATGAGCGACATTAAGATGAAGCTACAGAGAGAAATCATAAGAATCGAAGCTCAGCTCATGGTCATGGAAAGATTAGGGGTCAATGTAACAGCGGCACTGCAACTGATGGAGGCAATAAAAGCGGCTGTAAGGAACGGGGATTACGACACAGCCCAAGAGCTTATGATAAAGCTTAGGGAGGAACTGAGAACTTGCTATTTAGCTGGCAGAGGTATCATAAAAGGAAAAGCACGCATGCCCGTTAGAAGAAGGGAACAGCCCTGAATCCAGTTTTATATTTTTCCAGCTTAGTTATTAGCAGATTAAATCATGACGCTTAAATAAGCTGATAAAATCAGAGAGAGCAAAGTAGATTGAGAGGTTCTGCTTTTTTGTATATTCTTCAGGGCATTGCAACTCGATTATCTTCAAGAACACTAATTGTATCTGGAGGCATTACTTTGCACCGAAAACTTTATAAAGTTTGGCTACATATGTAATAATAAAGTTACATATGGAGGAGGTTTAGAAAATGAGGAAGAGAATATTAAGATTGGGGCTGTTAGGTGTCATGTTTGGTATTATATTTGGTAGTGTAGCAGCAATGCCATGGTGGGCAGATACATGGGACAAGCCATACGTCGCGGTTTATGGAAGCGACACACTCACACAGGAAGAGGTGGATGGATTGCTCTGGATGAGGGAAGAGGAAAAGCTGGCAAGGGATGTCTATTTAACACTCTATGAAATGTACGGTTTGCAGATATTCCAGAACATAGCAAACAGTGAGCAGATGCATATGGATGCAGTATTAAGCCTACTCGAGAAGTACGGGATTGAGGATCCAGCAGTTGATGAAGTTGGAGTATTCACAAACCCAGAGCTTCAGGCTCTATATGACCAGCTTATAGCAATGGGAAGCCAAAGCATTGAAGATGCACTCAAAGTTGGGGCACTCATTGAGGAGACAGACATCAAGGATCTAGAGGAGTGGATTGCAAAGACTGACAATGCCGACATAATTCAGGTATACGAAAACCTCATGGCAGGTTCAGAAAATCACTTGAGGGCATTTACAAGCCTGCTTCAAAGCTACGGAGTAACATATGAACCCCAAGTAATCAGTGAGGATGAATACAATGAGATAATCTCGAGCCCTATGAACACCGGAATGGGTGACAGAGGTAGAGGTATGGGAAGGTTTAGAGGAGGTAGATGGTGAACTCTTTCTTTTTCCATATTTCCAAATTTATAGCATAAGCATTGTGGAGGAGGAAGATATGGAAGCTGTTAAAACATTTCACTTTGTTGAATATGGTGAATTTCCGATTGAAGAAATTCCAGTTGATGAAGTTGAGGAAGATGCATTAAATGTCTTGAGAAGGATAAAGGTTGAGAAGTTTCAGACATCAAGAGGCATTATCCAAAAACTCAGTGATAATTATGGTCATTATGTCGGAAAAATTGTCGGTGATTATTCAATTGAAGAGCTGAGCATTGGAAGTGCATATCAGACTGCCTTTGGGATTAAGGTGACACTTGATTATAATGATAAAATTGTTGGTTGGCTATATCTACCTGAGTAAGGTGATGAAAATGCCCAGAGGCTTTGGTGGCCCAATGTTTGGTAGAAGGAGGTGGGGATTTGGCTGGTGGTGGTTTGGAGTCTTTGGAATATTCCTTCTGCTGTTTAGGTTAGCTTTCCTACTGCTGCCATTCATACTAATTGGTGTACTGATCTACCTAATCGCCAAAAAATGATTTCGAAAAGTTTTTATTTTCCCTTTTTATAATAGTACGTAAGGGAATTCTGGCTTATGCAATAATTTAGATTACGTGGTGAAAATGGTTGGAAGCATACAAGAACTGACAGTGGTTGCGGAGGCATTAAGTGTTCCGATAAGAGTCAAAATACTCAAGATGCTCTGTGAAAAGGAGTGGTATGTTTATGAACTTGCAAAAGAGCTTAACATTTCAAGACAACTCTTGTATCTCCATTTGAAAAAACTTGAAAAGGCGAATCTCGTTGAAAGTGAGCTCCGGCTTGAACCCGGTGATCCGAGAGCTAAAAAATACTACAGGGCAAAACCTTTTAGGTTCGTAATCGATAATGACATTATAAAAAATCTGAAGGAGGAGTGAAGGATGCCTGCATATGGTGGAACACCAAGTGGATGGATCTCAATAATTTTAGGATTAATCCTCATTGTCATTGTCGTTTTTGCTTTCTATCAAATGAATAAAACTCTGAGTGAGCTTAAACTTGAACTCAGCAACCTTAGGAATGTATTAGAGGAGACAAAGAGATACACTGAAGATGTTAAGAAGAAGCTTGAGGAAGTTTGAAATATTTTTATAGGTTTTTGCTTATTTTTTAATGATGGATATGTGGTTCCGCAGAGTAGATATAGGGGAAATTGAGAAAGCAAAGAGGGCAATGCCCCATTATTTTGAGGTGCTTTCTGGCAGGGAGAAGCCTAACTTTTTCTATGCCAAGCAGGTGAAGGTTGATTTTTCAAAAGATGACTCACTTGAAGAGCTTTGGAGAGCACATGATGAGGGTATGGAAAAGCTAAGAGAGAATGATTTAAGCGAGAGCCCCGAGAAAAGTTTGCTTGATCTCAAAGCTTTAATAGCAGACAGAATTCTTGAGAAATGTGAGCTCTGCGAGATTAAGTGCCATGTAAACAGAAAGGAGAGTATTGGCTACTGCCGAGTTAAAGAGACATTAATTGCAAGCGACTTTTTGCACATTGGGGAAGAGCCTGAATTAATTCCATCATACACCATATTCTTTTCTGGGTGCAATTTTAGGTGTGTATTCTGCCAGAACTGGGATATAAGTCAGTACAGGGTTGGATTAAGATATTCTCCAGAAGAAATGGCGACTAAAATTGCCGTTGCATATGCGGAGGGTGCCAAAAATGTCAATTTTGTTGGGGGCGAACCAACGCCAAATTTACCTTTTATCCTTGAGACCCTCAGATACGTTAAGGTTCCAATTCCGGTGGTTTGGAACTCAAACATGTACATGAGCGAGATTTCGATAAAGCTTTTGGATGGAATAGTTGATGTTTATCTGGCTGATTTCAAATGGGGCAACAACGAAGA
>JALTMZ010000058.1 GCA_027001105.1 Thermococcus sp. | reverse complement strand
ATGCCTGGAAAAAGTTATGCCAAATCCCCTTTTTCTCAGTTCTTCGAGGATTCTCTCATACGTTTCATAAGGGCCAAAATTTGTCCTTGCAAATCCAATGTATGCCAAATTCTCCACCTGACATCAATTCAGAGTTCGAACTTAAAAATGTTTTGCTTACCTAACAAAATTCAATAGGTTTAAAAATCGAAGCAATCTATTGTTTACCATGAGACCCCAGCCTCTCCCAAATAAAGCATTGAAAATAGGGAACAACCTCATTATCGCCGATTTGCATTTAGGGTATGAAGAAAGCTTAGCCAGGGAAGGAGCATACTTACCAAAAGCATTTCATGAAATGACAAGCTCATTAAAAACCATGCTCCAAAAAGAGAAACCAAAAAGACTAATTATAAACGGTGATTTAAAGCATTCCTTCATCCCATTTAGAAGGGAGAAGCTCGAATTAAAAGCGTTTTTTGAGGAAATTTCCCCGCTCGTAAATGAGATTGTTGTCGTCAAGGGCAATCATGATGTTGGAATAGTGTGGATTAAGGAATTGGGAGTTGAAGTTGTTGATGAGCTTGAAATCGGCGGCTGGAAAATAGTTCACGGACACAAGCTTGTTGAGGGAAACAAGTTCATAATAGGACATGAACATCCCGCAATCAGGCTTAGGGATGAAGTTGGAGCACTGATTAAAGTTCCCATCTTCTTGCTAAGTGATGAACTCATCGTTCTACCGGCTTTTACGCCTTGGGCATATGGAAATGACATTCTAAGGGAGATTGTTTCTCCGTTTCTTTTGGAATTCAACATCGAGGATGCAGAAGTTGTTGTACCAATTGAAGATGAACTCTTAAACTTCAGTACTATGAACCAGCTTAGAGAAGTTCTCAGGAAAATTTAAGAGCTTAAAAGCAGAAGTCAATTCGGTGATAGCATGGATGTGCTGAGTACAATAATCTTTTTCGCCTATGCACCGGCACTGGCGTTGTTATGGTACTTCTATCATGAAGATAAATTCGAACCGGAACCAAAGAGATATGTGATAGGGACATTCATACTCGGAGGCACGCTTTCAGTTATAGTCGCCTTCATAATTGAGAGTATTTTGACTCCAGGAAAGGTAAATTTTGGCTACACTATCTTCCCCGCGACAGCATTCTATCTGGCTTTAACCGCTGGCATTGTAGAAGAACCGGCAAAAGCTCTTGCAATCAGATGGCCCTACAAAGCAGGTCAGATGGATGGGATAATGGACGGTGTTGTTTACGGTGTTGCTGCGGGATTAGGCTTTGCAGCTACCGAGAACTTATTATACGGTCTTGGTTATGGGGTTGGAACTACTATAACAAGAGCATTCTTAACGCCAATCGCTCACGCAACATGGAGTGCTATAGTTGGCGTCGGATACGGGCTTAAAGCAGAGGGCAAAATTCACAGCGTAACCAACTATTTTGCACTGGCAATTTTGTTGCATTTCATCTGGGATTACTATGCATTCCTTGCAATAGCAGTTCCATCATATTACATACTTGTCATAATGTTGCTCTTCCTGAACTTGGCGTTAATTAGATACTTTATAATGCTTGGACAGAAAGAGGACTTAGAAAAACAGTGGTGGTACTGGTTTGTGGGAGGAAGGAGATATGGAGGGACTTGAAAAGAAAATTGAAAAAGCACTGTTTGAAGCAAGACCCTATGTGGAATACTATGATAGGCTGAAGGAAACTGTTAACAAACTAAAAGACAAGATTTCCGATGAAGAAGGATTCAGAAAACTTGTGGAAAAAGAGATCTCCAGGGCTCAGGAGCCTTTTAAGACAGACCTTAGGATATTCCTTCAGAAGTTTGAGATCCTTTAACTTTTACTTTTGTCCAGCAAAAACTTTATCAAACTCTACAGTTTAATCTATTTTGGTGAGAATATGAAAAAAGGTCTTGCTGTTCTTATCTTAGTGAGCTTGTTGGTACTTGCTTTTGGTTGTATATCAACAGGGCCTCCAACTAAGGAGAGCGTTGTTAAGGCAATTGGAGATGTTGATAAATATGAATTTCAGGGCGAGCTTAAAGATAGCGGGAGTAAGATGATAAACAATTTCACAAGCTACATTCGCGGAGGCTTTTATTACAGCAGAGAGGAAGCTTATTGGGAGATTGAGATACACGAAGAAAAAGCCGTTAGATACATAAATGAGACTATTTTAGGGGACTTACTGTACTACTCATACATCCTGAAGGCTGGCGATAGGGTTGTCGAGGATTCTCAAGTGACTGAAACTCTCCAAGAATACTTTGACTCCATTAAAGAGAACACCAACATAACAAGTCCGGAGGACCTCAAATGGAAAATCCTCAAAGGAAGTGATCCAATAAAAAATCCTCTTTATTTTATAAAAGAGCTCTTAGAAAACAGCAACATAACAAAAATTGAGAAAACAAATAAGGGATATCTTATTGAGTTCACCTTTAAAATCCAAAAGAGATACAGCAATTTTGGGAATATACTCTACATAACAAATAAAGGGAGCGGACGAATTCTGATTAAGAACAACCTCCCCATAGAAGCGGAAATCAGTGCCATGAGAATAGCACAGGCAAACGAAGACCACTCAACAATTAGAAAATATGACCTTAGAGTCAGCTTTTTCTACGAGTATAAAAGGCCAGAATGGGTCAGGAGGGCAACAAAAAAATGAAGAAAATGTTAAGTCTTGTCTTCATAATACTGCTCGCCGTTAAAGTTTCTGGATGCATCCAACAGGCTCAACAGCCATCAAAGAGTTCGATTCTTGAAGCACTCGACAGTGTCAATGCTTACACCTACGAGTTTAGCGAAATAAGAAGTACTGAGAATAAAACTTACAATATCTACGGTGTTGTTGGAATAGATAGAAAAGCACTTCAATTTTTTGAGTCCACCCAAGTGACAAATAAAAATCACACCTTTAAGCTGTGGCAGTATTTTGATGGTTCATATGTTTATTTCAAAGTTGAAGATTCAAAAAGAAATACCACCAGAACAGGAAAAACTCCAATTGAGGAAATTTACAAAAACATGAGCAAGTACTCCAAAAACATAAACAAAGAGGAGTTCATTAAAAAGACAATAAAAACAAGAGATGCACTTGCTCATTTGAGAAAGATGTTGGAAAACGCAACTATTACATCAGTCGAAAACGATGGAACGTTCTATAAAATTACATTCAAGCTTGTCAGACATTATGAAAAAGCTCCAACCTTTCTGAACACAAATGTAGAAAATTCAGAAGCAATACGAGATTACATAAATACGCTGAGAAGAAACGTTACAGAAAACATAACGGGCATTGTGTGGGTTAATAACGAATCTCTACCTGTAAAATTTGAGATCAAGAAGCATACTATTGAAACATATTTAGTCACAAATATAACTGTTGAAGGCTATGTTGAATACAACGTAACCGTCACCTATAAATACCAGCTTCCGGAATGGGTTTATGAGGTTGAGAAAAAATGAAGAAAGTACTTGGGCTGCTTGTTGCAGTCATTTTGATCATGGGCTTTTCAGGATGCCACCAAGGTTCAAAGCCACCAACCAAAGAAAAAATTTTACAGACAATTGACAGTATTGATACCTACACATATGAGAAAAGGATGATAATGAGGTACCCATCGCTGACAAGGGTGGTTTATATATATTCAGGAATAAACAGACAAGAAAAGCAGTTCTTTGAGCTGTTAGAAATAAATGCAACATATTCCAATGGTCAATTTCAAAGAACAAAAATGCTGCAATATTTCGACGGATCAAAAAACTATGTAAAGTTGGAAACCAATGAAAACGGAAAGAAGACCAGCGGAACATGGACATTTACCATCAATGACATCTACAGGGCATATGAACAGTATTATCCCGATCTACCCAGAGATCAAGTGCTCAATAAATTCATCGAAAGCAGAGATGAAATCCTCAATGTTAAGGATTTGCTCTCAAAGGCGAACATCACAGAGATAACAAAAAAAGGGGACGGATATGAGATTAAATTTGTTTTGTACAGGCAGTACATTTCAACACCAAGCATATTGCAGTCATATCCCGGCAATGCAAGTGAAGTTCGGGAATACATGAACGTGATGAGGAAGCTCGTGAGGGAAAGCATAGCTGGCGTCCTCTTAGTAGACAAGGACGGAAAGCCACTGCTGCTGAAAATGAAAAGCAATGCAAAGATAACATACTTATATTCCAATGAAACCATAGATGCAACAGGAGACTATACGATAAAATTCTCCTACGAATATAACCCTCCAAAATGGGCCGAAGAGCTTAAAAGGATAAAGAAGTAAAGACACAGGTGCTTTTGTCCATTTTGTTGAGACTAAAATAAACATCACTGGAGTAAAAAGGAGGGCTAAGCCCTCTCAACCTCCCTTGTCGCAACTATCTTTGTATCCAAGCCGAGAGGATTCTCAAGGAGTATCTGTCCAACTTTTATCGGTGCTTCAACTTCAATTTCTGCCAAAAGCTTCATGAGTTCTGGAATCTTTGTTTTCGGAATTGGCTTGGTGGTTTTGACAGAAACCGTTGGCATATTGCCGTTCTTGACTTTAATTACGCTCATGACAACACGTTTAGGATTTGTAATCTCCTCAATAGCCCATTCCTTTCCTCTCGGACATGTGTAGCCTTTGATTTCCTTAATCTCTCCATTCTCTACTTTCACTTCAATGTCGCAGCTAAGCGGGCAGATGATGCATGTAAACTTATAGACGGTCATTGCTGAACCACCTCCATTGTGATCTTATCCTTAGCTTTTGCTATCTCCTCTCTCCTAAGCCTAATTCTGAGCATCTCTGCGGGCCTTACAATAGGCAGCCTTATCTTCTTGTCAATCTCTGGAAGGTTAAGTACAACATTTTCCATCGGCTTTCTGACTCTTGCATAGATGTAAACATCTCTCTTGCCGCTTAAGTAATGAGGAACGGCTAAGCGAATGTTGTTGCCTTTTTCAACCTTTATCCACTTTTCAGCTGGAATCCCATTGTTTTCAATGAATAGCTTTGCTCCATAAGCAGCCAATTCACCTTGTTCAGCGACATAATCCACCAGGTCATTTATGAGCAGAGAATTTCCCGCAACGAATATTCCTGGAACTGTGGTCTCTAAGAGATCATTGACCACAGGCCCTCCAGTCGCTGGGTCTATTTCAACACCTATGTCCGTTAAGAGCTTCACCTGAGGAATCAATCCAGCCGAGATTATCACTGTATCACATTCAATCCAGAACTCAGTTCCTGGAATTTCTCTTAGGTTTTCATCAACCTTCACGATTTTAACCTTCTCAACCCTCTTCTTTCCCCTGACCTCAACAACCTTATGACTCAGGTATAGGGGAATGTTGAAATCCCTCAAAATCATCACATTTCTCGCCAAACCCCCAGGATAGGGCATCAGCTCAATCACTGCTTTGACTTTTGCCCCCTCAAGTGCAAAGCGGCGAGCCATTATCAAGCCAACATCTCCAGAGCCCACTATCACAACCTCTTTTCCTGGCATTACACCGTAAATGTCCATAAGCGTCTGAGCTTCTCCAGCTGTGTAGATTCCAGCGACCCTATCACCAACAATGCCGATCTCAAATGCATGCCGTTCTCTTGCTCCAGTAGCGTAGATAATTGCTTTAGTCCACACCTCAAAAGCACCCTCAGGCGAAGTGAACACCACAATCTTTTCCAAGTCTGAATAGTTCTTAATCTCAAGAACCCTTGCCTTCACAAAGTAGTCAATCTTAAGCTCTTTAATTCTCTGCACGAATCTGTGGGAAAACTCCGGTCCAGTGAGCTCTTCCCTGAAATAGTGAATTCCAAAGCCTGGATGAATGCACTGCGGCAAAATTCCGCCAAGGTAATCGTTCTCATCAAGGAGAAGGACATTTAATCCGTATTCTTTAGCTTTAACAGCCGCCGCTAAACCCGCTGGACCACCGCCAATAACGACAACATCGTACTGGAGCATAGTTGAATTCATTGGGCCTCACCTCTAAGGAGGACTTTAACATCCCCAATACCAATCTCACTACCTTCGCCCTTGAGGGTAACTTTCCACGGAGGAATACCGTATTCTCTACTCAGCAAATTGATTATCACCACCTTACAGAATGAGCCTTGACAAGTTCCTGTTGTGGCTTTTGTTCTGAACTTAACCGAATCAACACTTGGCGTTTTAACTCCAATGAACTTCATCCTCTCAATTGCCTCTAAAACATCGCCTTCACTAACTTTGTTACAGCGGCAGACAATTCTGCCATAGGCGGGGTTCTTCTTTACGAGTTCATTGATTTGATTAGGCTGAAGCATGAAGAAGTGAGTGATTTCTTTGCGATACGGGTTCCACTTCTCCTTCTCCTTAAGGTTGATTCCCAAATCTTTTTCAATGATATCCCTAACTTCATATCCGATTGCTGGGGCTGAGGTTAAGCCAGGCGACCTGATTCCGGCAACATTTATGAAGCCTTGAACCTCTTCCTCAGCCCTGATTATAAAGTCCCCTCCCGTTGGTTCGGGTCTTAACCCAGCAAAAGTCCTGATGACTTTCCATCTCGGAGGTAAATTCGGCCAGATTTCCTGAGCTTTTTGCCAAACCTCTTCAAGACCTTCTCTCGTTGTGCCGGTGTCGTCTTTGTAGTCCTTAGGCAGATCTTGAGCGTTTGGCCCAATCATTAGATGACCAGAAATTTCAGTTGTAACAACAACACCTTTACTTATTGGAGTCGGTGTTGGAAAGAGAACATGATTTGGACCTGGAATTCCTTCATCAAAAATCCAGTATTCACCTTTTCTCGGGTGAATTTCGAAGTAATCAATTCCAGCCATCTTTGATATTTCATCAGCATAGAGACCAGCAGCATTTATTAC
>JALTMZ010000057.1 GCA_027001105.1 Thermococcus sp. | reverse complement strand
GCTCCAGTGATTACCTTAAAACCACTTCTTCGAAAAAAACGTAAGAATACGGTAGTAAAAGATAAAGATAAGAGTGAAGTAATGTCTAAGCCTGCACCAGTTGTTGAAGCAGTTGCAGTTAAAGAAGATGTTGAGAAAGTTGCCATACCCAGAGATGAATCATTACCAGATATGGAAATCAATGTTCCTATTACGGTGAAAGATTTAGCTATTAAACTTCAGCAAAAACCTAGTATTGTTTTAAAAAAATTAATGCAAATGGGTGTTTTATGTCATATTAATCAAGGTCTTGATGCAGATATTGTTTCTCGATTGACAAAAGAGTTTGGTTTTAATTTTGCTAAAATTCGTACCCAAGAAGAACAATTAATTGAAGTCCATAAACAAGAAGAAGAGGATGAATCAAATCTTGAAACAAGAGCTCCTGTAGTTACATTTATGGGACATGTTGATCATGGAAAAACTTCATTAATAGATTATATTCGCCGAAGTAAAGTTGCTGATAGAGAGCATGGCGGGATTACACAGCATATGAGTGCGTATTCTGTAGAGATTCCTAAGGGAAGGATTACATTTCTTGATACACCTGGGCATGCAGCTTTTACAGCGATGAGAGCAAGAGGGGCACATATTACAGATTTAATTGTTTTAGTAGTAGCGGCTGATGAAGGTGTTATGCCTCAAACTAAAGAAGCGATTGATCATGCCCGTGCGGCTAAGGTTCCCATTATTGTGGCTTTAAATAAAATGGATCGCCCGAATGCCGATCCAGATAGAGTTAAACAGCAATTAGCAGAAGTTGATTTAGCCTCAGAAGACTGGGGCGGGCAAACAGTGGTGGCTCCTGTTTCTGCAATGACTGGAAAAGGAATTGATGAGTTGTTAGAAATGATTTTATTAGAATCTGAGATGTTAGAATTAAAAGCAAATGCGAATAAAAAATCTTCTGGTTTAATTGTTGAAGCTCATTTAAGTCAAGGAAAAGGGGCTGTAACCACAGTTATTGTACAGAGCGGAACATTGAGAGATGGTGATATTTTAGTTGTTGGAGCTTTTTATGGAAGAATTAAAGCTATGTTTAATGATTTGGGAAATCCTATTAAAGAAGCTGGACCATCTATGCCAGTAGAAATATTAGGACTATCTGATGTTCCAGATGCAGGAGATTCTTTTTACGTTGTTGAAGATGAAAAACAGGCTAAAGAGATTTCTTTTAAAAAACAAGAAATTTTAAAAAATAAGAAACTTCATGCTGTACAAAAAATAACGTTAGAAGGTTTATATTCTCAACTTCAGGAAGGCAGTGTTAAAGAATTAAATGTAATAATGAAAGCAGATGCTCAAGGTTCTTTAGAGGCTTTGAAAGATTCTTTAGAGAAAATTCCAAGTGATCGAGTAAAAATTAAATTTATTCATTTGGGTGTAGGATATATTAATGCTTCTGATATTGTATTAGCTGTAGCTTCTAAAGCTATTATAATTGCTTTTCACGTAGGTATTGGACCAAGAGCAAAAGAAGAGTTAAAAAAGACACCTGTTGATATTAGAGATTACGGTATTATTTATGATGCTGTGGATGATATGAAGAAAGCTTTAG